>NZ_FNAJ01000011.1:197037-240863 GCF_900101905.1 Myxococcus virescens
GGCGTCCCGGGTGAGGTGCTCATCGGCGGTGACGGACTGGCCCGGGGGTACCTGGGCCAGCCCGCGCTGACGGCCGAGCGCTTCGTGCCCAATCCCTTCGGGCCTCCGGGGGCTCGGCTGTACCGCTCGGGAGACCGTGCGCGTTGGCAGGCGGACGGCACGCTCCAGTTCCTGGGCCGCGTGGACTTCCAGGTGAAGCTGCGCGGCTTCCGCATCGAGTTGGGTGAAGTCGAGGCCGCGCTGCGCAACCACTCCGCGGTGGAGACGGCGATTGCCGTGGTGCGCGAGGACATCCCCGGGGACCGGCGGCTGGTGGCCTACGTGACACCGGAGAATGTGGACACCGCGTCTGTCCGGGAGCATCTGCGCCAGCGGCTCCCCGAGTACATGGTGCCCAACGCCGTGGTGGCGCTGGGCACCCTGCCCCTGTCTCCGAATGGCAAGGTGGACCGCAAGGCCCTTCCGGCTCCGGACCTGTCGCCCTCCGAAGACACCCAGGCGGCGGACCTGCCCCTGCTCCAGCAGCAACTGGCGGCGCTGTTCCGGGAGGTGCTGCACGTCGAGCGCGTGCGGCCACACGACGATTTCTTCGAACTGGGAGGCCACTCGCTGCTGGCCACGCAGTTGGTGACGCGCATCCGCGCGGCGCTCGGCGTCGAGGTTCCGCTGAGGGCGCTGTTCGAGGCGCCCACGCTCGCGGGCCTGGCGGAGCGCATCGAGGCGCTGATGATGCAGGCGTCGCGCGCGGCGATGCCTCCGTTGTTGCCCGTGCCCCGGGATTCGGCGCTGCCCTTGTCCTTCTCGCAGCAGCGCCTGTGGTTCCTGGCGCAGCTCCAGAAGGGCCATGCCGTCTACAACGTGCCCTTCGCCCTGAAGCTGTCCGGCGCGCTGGACGTGGACGTGCTGCGGCGCACCTTCGCCGAAGTCGTGGCTCGGCACGAGGTGTTGCGTACCTCATTCTCCGCGACGGAGGGACTGCCCACGCAGCACGTCCAGCCGGCGCCAGAGGTCTGGGACCTTCCCGTGGAGGACCTGTCCTCGCTCAAGGGGCCAGCTCGCGACGCGCGCGTGCGGCAGCGGATGACGGAGGAAGCCCGCTTCCCGTTCAACCTGTCCGTTGCGCCCCTGCTCCGCACCGTGCTGCTCCGTCTGGACGCGGACGAACACGTGCTGCTGCTGTGCTTGCACCACATCGCATCGGACGGCTGGTCCATGGGCGTGCTGGTGCGTGAGGTCGCCGCACTCTACGCCGCGCTCAGTGAGAACCAGCCGTCTTCCCTGCCGCCCCTGCCTGTGCAGTACGCGGACTTCGCCGCGTGGCAGCAGCAGTGGGTGCAGTCGCAGGGCATCCAGACGCAGCTGGCCGAGCTGCGGACTCACCTCATGGGGGTTCCCGCGCTGGAGTTGCACGGCGACCTGGGCCGGCCCGCGACCCGCACCGTGCGGGGCTCGAGCCACTTCTTCGCGGTGTCGGCGGAGCTGGCGGAAGCCCTGAAGAAGGTGGCTCGTGACCAGGGTGCCACGCTCTTCATGGTGCTCCTGGCGGCCTATGAAGTGCTGCTCTCCCGCTACTCGGGACAGAAGGACTTCTGCGTGGGCAGCCCCATTGCCCACCGCACCCAGTCGGAACTGGAGCCCCTGATCGGCTTCTTCGTCAACACGTTGGCCCTGCGGGCCCGGTTGGATGGGACGCCGACCTTCGCGGAGCTGGTGGCGCGCGTCCGCGAGGAGTCCCTGGCGGCCTACGTGCGCCAGGACGTGCCGTTCGACCGGCTGGTCGAGGCCGTTGGCGGCGAGCGCGGTGGCGGCAGAACGCCGCTCATCCAGGTGATGTTCGCCCTGCAGAACGCGCCCATGCAGCCGCCGTCGCTGCCGGGCGTGACGGTCGAGCAACTGCGGTCCAGCACGGACACGGCCCGGCTCGACCTCACCCTGTCGCTGATGGAGCTGGGCGACGGGAGTCTGGAGGGAGGGCTGGAGTTCAGCCTGGACCTCTTCACACCCGAAGCGGCGGTTCGACTGACACGGCACTTCCAGACGCTGCTGGAGGCGGTCGTGCGCGATCCGCAGACGCGCATTCAAGCGCTGCCGATGCTGCCCGACGATGAACAGCAACAGGTGCTGAAGGGCTTCCAGGGACGTGAGATGGCCCCCGCTTCGGAGGTGACCATCCACGCGCTGATGGAGGCGCAGGTGGCGCGGACTCCGGACGCGGTGGCGGTGGCGTTCGAGTCGGAGCGGCTGACGTACCGGGAGCTGGACGCGAAGGCGAACCAGGTGGCGCACCACCTGAGGGGGCTGGGAGTGGCCCCGGAGTCGCTGGTGGGCGTGTGCCTGGAGCGCTCGGTGGACATGGTGGTGGCGCTGCTGGGCGTGCTGAAGGCAGGCGCAGCCTACGTGCCAGTGGACCCGGCGTACCCGAAGGAGCGGCTGGGGTGGATGCTGGAGGACACCGGTGCGTCGGTGCTGCTGACGCACGAGAAGTGGAAGTCGGTGCTTCCGCCCAGCGCCGCGCGAGTGGTGTGCCTGGACAGCGCAGCGGGAGAAGTGGCGAAGCAGCCGGTGACGAAGCCGGCGGTGCAAGTGGGCCCGGAGTCGCTGGCGTACGTCATCTTCACCTCAGGAAGCACGGGGCGCCCGAAGGGGGCGATGAATGCGCACGGTGGCGTCGTCAACCGGCTGAAGTGGATGCAGGAGGAGTACGGGCTTGGCGGCACGGACGTGGTGCTGCAGAAGACGCCCTTCAGCTTCGACGTGTCGGTGTGGGAGTTCTTCTGGCCGCTGCTGGCAGGGGCGAAGCTGGTGGTAGCGCGGCCTGGAGGGCACCAGGAGCCGGCGTACCTGGTGAAGCTGATGAAGGCGGAGGGCGTGACGACGGTGCACTTCGTGCCGTCGATGCTGCGCGCCTTCGTGGAGGAGCCCGGGCTGGAGGGACTGGGAAGCCTGCGGCGGGTGGTGTGCAGCGGCGAGGCGTTGAGCGCGGAGCTGGTGAAGAAGGCGTACGCGCGGCTGCCCGCACCGGTGGGGGTGCACAACCTCTACGGCCCGACGGAAGCAGCAGTGGACGTCACGTACTGGCCCTGCCCTCGTGGCGAGGATTTCCACCGCGTCCCGATTGGCCGGCCGGTGGCGAACACGGTGCTGTACGTACTGGACACGCACGGGCAGCCGGCTCCGGTGGGCATCCCGGGCGAGCTGCACATTGGCGGCGTGCAGGTGGGACGCGGCTACTGGCAACGACCGCAGTTGACGGCGGAGCGCTTCATTCCCGACGCCTTCAGCGGCATACCGGGCGCGCGCCTGTACCGCACCGGAGACGTGGCGCGGTGGTTGCCGGACGGCACGCTGGAGTACCTGGGCCGGGCCGACTTCCAGGTGAAGCTGCGCGGCTTCCGCATCGAGCTGGGTGAAGTCGAGACCGCGCTGCGCACGCATCCCGGCGTGCGTGACGCCGTCGCCGTAGTCCGTGAGGAGACGCGAGGGGATGCCCGCCTCGTGGCCTACATCACGGGTGACTCGGCGCCGCTGGAGGCCGAGACGCTGCGAGCACATCTGCTGAAGCAGCTCCCCCAGCACATGGTGCCGTCGACCTTCGTTCACCTGGGCGTCCTGCCGCTGACGCCCAGCGGAAAGGTGGACCGCAAGGCCCTGCCCGCCCCCGAGGCGCCCACCGTCCAGCGGGGCCTCTACGTCGCACCGCGCACGCCGACGGAGGAGTCCCTGGCCGAGCTCTTCGCCCAGGTGCTCAGCGTCGGCCGGGTCGGCATCCACGATGGGTTCTTCGAGCTGGGAGGCCACTCGCTGCTGGCCACCCAGGTGGTGGTGCGCGTGCGGACGCGCTTCGGCATCGAGCTCCCGCTGCGCGCCTTCTTCGAGTCCCCCACGGTCGCCGGACTCGCGGCGTACCTGGACGGCCAGAAGAACGCGCCCACGCAGTCCGACGCCGCGGTGCCGGCACTGACCCACGCGGACCGGCGCGCCTCGCTGCCCCTGTCCTTCTCCCAGCAGCGGCTCTGGGTCATCAGCCAGTGGAGCGAAACGGGCAGCAGTGCCTACAACCACCCGCTGGCGCTCCAGCTCACGGGCGCGCTGAACCTGCCCGCGCTCCAGCGCAGCTTTGACTCGCTGGTCGCCCGCCACGAGGTGCTGCGGACGACGTTCCGCATGGAAGGCGACTCACCCGTCCAGGTCATCCACCCGCCCTCTCAGGTTCCCATCGAGGTCCTGGACTTGTCGGGTGAGGCCGTCGCCCATCTTCGTGAGGCGGAGACGCTGCGACGGGTCCAGGAAGAGGTCCAACGCCCCTTCGATCTGGCGAAGGGCCCGGTGGTCCGCGGCATCCTGTTGAAGCAGTCCGCGACGGAGCACGTGCTGGTGCTCAACATGCATCACATCGTCACGGATGGCTGGTCCAACGGCGTGATGGTCCGGGAGATGGCGGCGATCTACGGCGCCTTCCGGCAGGGGCAACCGTCTCCCCTGCCCCCGCTCCCGTTCCAGTACGCGGACTTCGCGGCGTGGCAACGGAAGTGGCTGCAGGGCCAGGTCCTGGAAGCGCAGCTCGACTACTGGCGCGGGATGCTCGCGGACGCGCCGCCGTACTTGGAGCTCCCCACCGACAAGCCGAGGCCGGAGCAGCCGTCCTTCCAGGGCGACAACACGCCCATCCAGTTGCCGGCGGCCCTGAGCGACGCCGTGGACGCGCTCGCGTTGAAGGAGCGGGCCACGCCCTTCATGGTGTTGCTCGCGGCCTTCCAGGTGCTGCTGAACCGGTACTCCGGGCAGGATGACGTGCTGGTGGGCTCGCCCATCGCCGGCCGTCGCCACGCGCAGACGGAGGGGCTCATCGGCTTCTTCGTCAACACGCTGGTCCTGCGCGCTCGTTTCGGACAGGACCCGACCTTCCGGGAGCTGCTGGCCCAGGTGCGTGACACCACGCTGGGGGCCTACGAGCACCAGGACCTCCCCGTCGAGCGGCTGGTGGAGGACCTCCACCCCGCCCGTGAGGACGGCCGCACGCCGCTGTTCCAGGTGATGTTCGCCCTGCAGAACACGCCGGTTCCCGAGCTGACGCTCCCGGAGCTGTCCCTCCGGGGCTTCGAGTCGAAGCACACGGTCAGCCGCTTCGAGCTGGAGCTGGTCCTGTCCCGGGCGACGGAGGGCTACCAGGGCGGGCTCGTCTACAGCACCGACCTGTTCGAGTCCGCCACGGCGGAGCGACTGGTGGCGCACCTCCAGGTCCTGCTGGAAGAAGCCGTGACGTCGCCGGACACCCCTGTCTCCGCGCTGCCGCTCGAAAGGGAGGAGGCGCCGCAGCCGGACGACGCAGCGGACATGGCCCGCGAGGCCACCTTCCACCTGCGCGTCGAGGAGCAGGCGGCTCGGACGCCCGATGCCCCCGCCGTATCGCTGGAGTCCCAGGTCCTCACGTACGCCCAGCTCAACGCGAAGGCGAACCAGCTCGCCGCGCAGCTGCGCACGCTGGGCGTGGGCCCGGAGGTCCGCGTGGGCCTGTGCCTGGAGCGCACGCCCGATGCCATCGTCGCGGTGCTGGCGGTGCTCAAGGCAGGTGGGGCCTTCGTCCCCATCGACCCGGCTGCACCGGCGCAGCGCAAGTCCTTCGTCCTGAAGGACAGCAACGCGTCCGTGCTGCTCACCCTCCAGCACCTGGCCGATGCCTGGAAGCCCCAGATCCGGAACCTGTTGTGCCTGGATACCGAGGCCTCGAAGCTGGCGTCACTCCCGACGCGGAACGTCGTGGTGAACGTCCTCAGGGAGAACCTCGCATACGTCATCTACACGTCTGGCTCCACGGGCACGCCCAAGGGAGTCATGGTGCAGCACCGCTCGTTGCTCGCCATGCACGCGGGAACGACGGAGGCGTTCCAGGCAACGGGAGCCACCCGCCAGCGCGTCAGCCTCAACGCCCCGTTCCACTTCGATGGGGCGTTGGAGCCGCTGGTCCATCTGGCGGACGGACACTGCCTCTGCCTGGTGCCCGAGGAGACGCGGAAGGATCCGGAGGCGATGCTGGCGTGGGTGGGGCAGCAGCGCGTGGACGTGCTGGACTGCACGCCCGCGCAGCTGGCGCTCTTGCTCCAGGCTGGACTGTTGGAGCAGACGCATGTGCCCTCGCGAATCGTGTGCGCGGGAGAAGCGATGGCCCCGTCGCTCTGGAAGCAGTTGGCCAGCACGGAGCGCACCACGGCGTTCAACGCCTATGGCCCCACGGAGAGCACCGTCTGCGCCACCACGGCGAGCGTCCGGAACAGCACCGCGCCCGTGCCCGTCATCGGGCGGCCCATCCAGGGCACGCGGGCCTATGTGCTGGATGCGCGGCAGCGGGTGGCCCCGGCGGGCATCGCGGGTGAGCTCTACCTGTCAGGAGACGGCCTGTCCCGTGGGTACCAGGGGCAGCCGCAGCTGACTGCGGAGCGCTTCATCCCCGACGCGTTCAGTGGAACCCCGGGGGCCCGCCTCTATCGCACGGGGGACAAGGCGCGCTGGCGGCATGACGGCACGCTGGAGTACCTGGGGCGGCTCGACTTCCAGGTGAAGCTGCGCGGCTTCCGCATCGAGCTGGGTGAAATCGAAGCCGTGCTGCGGACCCACGACCAGGTGCAGGAAGCCGTGGTGCTGGTCCGTGAGGACGTGCCCGGCGACAAGCGGCTCGTCGCCTACGTCGTCGTCGTGGTGACTCCCGAGGCGCCGGTGACCGCGGAGATGTTGCGTCAGCACGCCCAGGAGCGGCTGCCCGAGTACATGGTGCCGTCCGCCTTCGTGCTGATGGGCACCCTGCCCCTCACCCCCACCGGCAAGGTGGACCGGAAGGCCCTGCCCGTCCCGGACGTCTCGAACCTGGCCGTCAAACGCGATGTCGAGCCGCCGGCGACGCCCCTCGAGGCTCAGCTCGCGGAGGTCTGGAAGGAGCTGCTGCGTGTCCCCACCGTGGGCAGGCGCGACAGCTTCTTCGAGCTGGGCGGCCACTCCCTGCTGGCCACCCAATTGGTGGCGCGCATCCGCGCCACCTTCGACGTGGACCTGAACCTGCGTACGTTCTTCGCGGCGCCCACCGTGGCCGCGCTCGCCGAGCGCCTGTCCTCCGCCTCATCCGGTCCCCGGCTTCCAGCCCTGACGCGAGCCCGGGGGGACGGAGCACTGCCGCTCTCCTTCGCCCAACAGCGGCTCTGGTTCCTGGATCAGCTCCAGCCGGGGAACGCGTCCTACAACATGCCGACGGCGCTGCGCCTGTCGGGTGCGTTGGACGTGGCCGCCTTGCAGCGCGCCGTGGACGAAATCGTCCGTCGGCATGAATCGCTCCGCACCACCTTCCAGACCGAGGACGGCGCGCCTCGCCAGGTCATCCATGCGCCGCACCCCGTGGCCGTGGACCGGGTGGACCTCTCAGGCATTCCAGACGAGGCGCACCGGGAAGCGGAGGCGCTGAAGCGCGTCACCGCCGATGCCCGGCGTCCCTTCGACCTGACCCAGGGGCCCCTGCTGCGCGTCACCCTGTTGAAGCTGGCGCCGTCCGAGCACGTGTTGCTGCTGTGCATGCACCACATCATCTCGGATGGCTGGTCCATGGGCGTGCTGGTCCGCGAGGTGACCTCGCTCTACGGCGCCTTCCATGCCGGTCAGCCCGCGTCCCTGCCCGAGCTTCCGGTGCAGTACGCCGATTACGCGGTGTGGCAGCGGGGGTGGCTCCAGGGCGACGCGCTGAACCAGCAGTTCGGCTTCTGGAAGGAGCAGCTCGCGGGCGCTCCGCACGCGCTGGCGCTTCCGACCGACAAGCCGCGCCCGGCGTTCCTCAGCACCCGGGGCGCGTCGGTGCCCGTACAGCTCTCCCTGGCGCACAGCCAGGGCGTGGAGGCGCTGGCCCAGCGCGAGGGTGTCACGCCCTTCATGGTGCTGCTCGCGGCGTACCACCTGCTGCTGAACCGGTACTCGGGGCAGGATGACGTGTTGGTGGGCTCGCCCATCGCGGGTCGACACCATGCGCAGACGGAGAGCCTCATCGGCTTCTTCGTGAACACGCTGGTGCTGCGCGCGCGCTTCGGCCGCGAGCTGACCTTCCGCCAGCTCCTGGCACAGGTGCGCGACACCACGCTGGGGGCCTACGAGTATCAGGACCTCCCCGTTGAGCGACTGGTGGAGGAACTCCAGGTGGAGCGGGACCCGAGCCGCACCCCGCTCTTCCAGACGCTGTTCACCCTGCAGAACGCGCCCATCCCCGAGCTCGTGTTGCCGGGCCTGACGGTTCGGTCGGCAGACGGTGAGGACACGGGCGTGGCGCTGTTCGAGCTGAGCCTGGACCTGTTCCGTGGCGCGGATGGCTTCAGCGGGACGCTCAACTACAGCACCGACTTGTATGAAGAGGCCACGGCCCAGCGGCTGGCCTCGCACTACCAACGGCTCCTGGAAGGCGTCCTGGCCCGGCCGGACGAGCGTGTCGCCGCGCTGCCGATGATGCTTCCCGAGGAGCGTCAGGCCTTGCTCGACGCCGCTAGCGGCGCTCGGGAGCCACTTCCGAACGACACGCGCATCCACGCCCTCTTCGAGGCGCAGGTGGCTCGCACGCCCGACGCGCTGGCCGTGGTGGCGGGCGCGGAGTCCGTGACGTACCGGGAGCTGGATGCGCGGGCGAATGCGCTCGCCCTCCGCCTGCGCGCGGCGGGCGTGGGGCTGGAGCAGCGCGTCGCGGTGTGCGTGGAGCGCTCGGTGGAGCTGCTGGTCGCGTTGCTGGGGGTGCTCAAGGCTGGCGGAGCGTACGTGCCGCTGGACTCGGAGTATCCGGCGGAGCGCCTGCGCTTCATGTTGGAGGACAGCGGCGCCCGGGTCATCGTGGCCCGTGCGGCGTTCCGCGAGCGTCTGGGGGCCGCGGAGGGCCGCGTCTGGCTGGACGCGGAGGTGCCTCCCTCCTCCGGCGTGCCCCAGGCCCCCGCTGTCCTGGTGCCCCCCGAGGCTTCTGCGTACGTGCTCTACACGTCCGGCTCCACGGGCCGGCCCAAGGGCGTGGTCGTCCAGCACCAGTCGCTGGTCAACTTCACCCGCGCGGCGTGGACGTCCTTTCCGGTGGCGCCAGGAGACCGGGTGCTCCAGTTCGCCTCCATCAGCTGGGACACCAGCGCGGAGGAGATCTACCCGTGCCTCACGAGCGGCGGGACGTTGGTCCTCCGGACCCCGGACATGCTCGACGAGCCCGGCGCGTTCCTGGCGAAGTGTGAAGCGGCGGGCGTGACGCAGCTCAACCTGCCGACGGCCTTCTGGCATGACGTGACGGCGAGCCTCGATGCGGGCACCGCCCGTCTCCCCCCAGGACTGAAGTGGGTGGTGATTGGCGGCGAACGCGTGGCGCCGGAGCGAGTGGCCCAGTGGCAGCGGAGCGTCGGGGTCGAGCTGCCCCTGCTGAACACGTACGGGCTCACCGAGGTGACGGCGGTGGCCACGTCCGTGAACCTGTCAGCGGCCGGAGTCCTGGCGTCCCCGGGCACCGAGCGCGAGGTGCCCATTGGCCGGGCGCTGACGAACGTGCGTATGTACGTGCTGGACCGCGAGCTGGAGCCCGTCCCCCCGGGCGTGCCCGGAGAGCTGTTCATCGGCGGACGGGGTGTGGCCCGAGGCTACCTGGGCCGACCGGAGCTGACGGCGGAGCGCTTCGTGCCTTCGCCCTTCGTTGACAGTGAGCGGCTGTATCGAACCGGAGACCTGGCGCGGTGGCGCCGGGATGGGAACCTGGAGTACCTGGGCCGCGGCGACACCCAGGTGAAGGTCCGCGGCGTCCGCATCGAGCCTGGAGAGATTGAGGCCGCCCTCCGCGCGCATCCCACGGTCCACGACGCCGTGGTGCATGTCCGCGAAGACGTCGCTGGCGACAAGCGACTGGTGGCGTACGTCGTGCCGTCGTCCGCGCCAGACGCGGGTCAACTGGAGGCGTCCGCCCTCCGGGAACACCTTCGCCGGAACCTCCCCGAGTACATGGTGCCCGCCGCCTTCGTGTCACTGGCCGCCCTGCCCCTGACGCCCAGCGGAAAGGTGGACCGGAAGGCCCTCCCCGCGCCGGAGGCCTCGCAGCTGGCCCTCAAGCGCGACAGCATGCCCCCCGCGACGCTCATGGAGGCCCGGCTGGCGGAGGTCTGGCAGGAGCTGCTGCGAGTCCCCGCGGTGGGACGCCACGACAACTTCTTCGAGCTGGGGGGCCACTCCCTGCTGGCCACGCGCGTGGTCGCCCGCGTCCGCGCCGACTTCAACGTGGAGCTGAGCCTGCGCGCGTTCTTCGAGGCCCCTACCGTGGCGGCCCTCGCGGAACGTCTGGGCTCCGCCACGCCCGGTCCTCGGTTGCCACCGCTCACCCGGGCCCGGCGTGAGGGGCCGGCGCCGTTGTCCTTCGCCCAGCAGCGCCTGTGGTTCCTGGATCAGCTCCAGCCGGGCAACGCCTCCTACAACATGCCGTCCGCGCTGCGCCTGTCGGGGACGCTGGACGTCGACGCCCTGCAGCGCGCCGCGAATGCCCTGGTGGAGCGGCACGAATCGCTCCGCACCACGTTCCAGGCCCAGGGCGGCGAGCCCCGCCAGGTCATCCATCCACCGCGAGCGCTGCCGCTGAAGGTGGTGGACCTCTCGGGACTCCAGGGGCGGGCGTATCGGGAATCCGAGGCGTTGAAGCTCGCCACCCTTGACGCACAGCAGCCGTTCGACCTGTCCACGGGCCCCCTGCTGCGCGTCACCCTGCTGACGCTGACCCCCACCGAACACGTGCTGGTGCTGTGCATGCACCACATCATCTCGGACGGCTGGTCCATGGGCGTGCTCGTCCGGGAAGTGGCCGCGTTCTATGACGCCTTCCTTCGCGGACAGCCCGCGTCCCTGCCCGAGCTCCCCGTGCAGTTCGCCGACTACGCGGTGTGGCAGCGCGGGTGGATGCAGGGCGAGACGCTGAAGCAGCACCTGGGCTGGTGGAAGGAGCAGCTCGCGGGCGCGCCGCACGCGCTCGACGTGCCCACGGACAAGCCGCGACCCGCGGTGGTGACGCACCAGGGCGCTGGCGTGCAGGTCCAGCTTCCGTTCGCGCTCAGTCAGGCGTTGGACGCGTTGGCCCAGAAGGAAGGCGTCACGCCGTTCATGTTGTTGCTCGCGGCCTTCCAGGCGCTGTTGTGCCGGCACTCGGGGCAGGACGACGTGCTGGTGGGCTCGCCCATCGCCGGGCGCCGTCAGGCCGAGTCCGAGCCACTCATCGGCTTCTTCGTCAACACGCTGGTCCTGCGCGCCCGAATCTCCCCGGAGACGACCTTCCGCCAGTTGTTGGCGCAAGTGCGCGACACCACCCTGGGCGCATTCGAACACCAGGACGTCCCCTTCGAGCGGCTGGTGGAGGAACTCCAGCCCTCGCGAGACCTGAGCCGCACGCCGCTGTTCCAGGCCATCTTCGCCCTGCAGAACGCGCCGGGCTCCGAGCTGGCCCTCCAGGAGCTCTCCCTGCGAGAGCTGGAGCCGACGCATGGTGTCAGCCGGTTCGAGCTGGAGCTGGCGCTGGCCCGCCTCCCGGAGGGCTACCAGGGCGCGCTCATCTACAGCACCGAGCTGTTCGAGCCCGCCACGGCGGAGCAATTGGTGGAGCATCTCCGGCTGCTGCTGGAAGGCGCCGTGGCGTCACCGGATGACCCCGTGTCCACCCTTCCCCTCCACACGGAGGCGGAGCAGCACCAGTTGATGGTGGACTGGAACAGCACCACCTCCAGCGTCCAGCGCGGAGGCATCTTCCACACGCGCTTCGAGCAGCAGGTGGGACGCACGCCCAACGCGCCCGCCGTGGCGCTGGATGAGCAGGTGCTGTCCTTCAGCCAGCTCAACGCGAAGGCGAACCAGCTCGCCGCGCAGCTGCGCACGCTGGGCGTGGGCCCGGAAGTCCGCGTGGCCCTGTGCCTGGAGCGCACGCTGGAGGCCATCATCAGCCTGCTGGCGGTCCTGAAGGCCGGAGGCGCCTTCGTCCCCATCGACCCGATGGCGCCCTCGCAGCGCCGTTCCTTCATGCTGGAGGACAGCGAGGCCACCGTGCTGCTCACCGTCCAGCACCTGGCCGAGGCCTGGCGGCCCCAGGTCCGGCATCTGCTGTGCCTGGACACCGAGGCCGCGAAACTGGCGTCACTGCCCACGTACAACGTCCCCGCGAACGTGCGCGGAGAGAACCTCGCGTACATCATCTACACGTCCGGCTCCACGGGCACGCCCAAGGGCGTCATGGTGCAGCACCGCTCGCTGCCGTGGTTGCTCCAGGGCATGACGGAGTCGCTGGAGATGGCCGAGCCCGCCGGGCAGCGCCTCAGCCTCAACGCGCCGCTGTACTTCGACGGCACCGTGGAGCGGCTCATGCACCTGGCGGAGGGACACTGCCTGTGTCTGGTGCCAGAGGCCACGCGGAAGGACCCGGACGCGATGGTGGCGTGGCTGGAGCAGCAGCGCGTCGACATGCTGGATTGCACGCCCGCGCAGCTCGCACTCCTGCTCCAGGCCGGGCTCCTCGAGCGAAGCCACGTCCCCGCCAGGATTTTCTGCGGAGGCGAGGCCATGTCGCCCATGCTCTGGAATCGACTGGCCAACACGGAGCGCACGACGGCCTTCAACGTCTACGGCCCGACGGAGAGCACGGTGTGCGCCACCTCCGCGCGCGTTCAGGGCAACCCGAGTCCCGTCCCCGTCATCGGCCGTCCCATCGTGGGAACGCGGGTGTACGTGTTGGACTCGCGCCAGCAACTGGCTCCGCTGGGAACCGCGGGCGAGCTGTGCATCGCGGGAGAAGGTGTGGCCCGCGGCTATTTTGGCAGGCCGGGACTGACGGCGGAGCGCTTCATCCCGGACGCCTTCAGTGGACAGCCGGGGGCCCGCCTCTACCGCACGGGAGACAAGGCCCGGTGGCGGCATGACGGCACGCTGGAATACCTGGGGCGGCTCGACTTCCAGGTGAAGGTGCGGGGCTTCCGCATCGAGCTGGGCGAAATCGAGGCCGCCCTGCGCACCCACGGTCAGGTCCAGGACGCCGTGGTGCTGGCGCGCGAGGACGTGCCGGGGGACAAGCGGCTCGTGGCCTACGTCGTGGGCGACTCCGTCACGGCCGAGTCGCTGCGCCAGCACCTCCTGCAGCGGCTGCCGGAGTACATGGTGCCTTCGGTCTTCGTGCCACTGGCCGCCCTGCCGCTGACGTCCACCGGCAAGGTGGACCGCAACGCGCTGCCGGCACCGGACGCATCCCAGCTCACGCTCATGCGCGATGTCGAGCCGCCCGCGACGCCCACGGAGGCGCGGCTGGCGGAAATCTGGAAGGAGCTGCTGCGAATCCCCACCGTGGGCCGGCATGACAACTTCTTCGAGCTGGGCGGCCACTCCCTGCTGGCTACCCAGGTCGTGGCCCGCATCCGCGACGCCTTCGATGTGGAGCTGAACCTCCGCGCGTTCTTCGCGGCGCCCACCGTGGCGACGCTCGCCGAGCGGCTGGCCTCCACGACGCCCAGCGTCCGGCTCCCGCCCCTGACGCGCGCCGGGAGGGATGGCGCACTGCCGCTCTCCTTCGCGCAGCAGCGACTGTGGTTCCTGGATCAGCTCAATCCGGGCGACGTGTCCTACAACATGCCGTCCGCGCTGCGACTGTCAGGGACGCTCGACGTCGAAGCCCTGCGGCGAGCCGTGAGTGCCATGGTGGAGCGGCACGAAGCGCTCCGCACCACGTTCCAATCGGTGGCTGGCGAGCCCCGGCAGGTCATCCACCCTCCGCACGCCACGGTGGTGGAGGTGGTGGACCTCTCGGACATCCAGGACCGGACCCAGCGGGAAGCGGAGGCGATGACACGCGCCACCCGGGATGCCCGACAACCGTTCAATCTCTCCACGGGGCCGCTGCTGCGCGCCACGCTGCTGAAGCTGGAGCCGTCCGAGCACGTCCTGTTGCTGTGCCTGCACCACATCGTCTCGGACGGCTGGTCCATGGGCGTGCTGGTGCGCGAGGTGACCACGTTCTACGAGGCCTTCCACAACGGGCACCCCGCGGCCCTGCCCGCGCTTCCGGTGCAGTACGCCGACTACGCGGTCTGGCAGCGCGGGTGGCTCCAGGGCGAGACGCTGAAGGAGCAGCTCGGTTGGTGGAAGTCGCAGCTGGCCGGTGCACCCCATGCGCTGGAGTTGCACACCGACAAGCCCCGGCCCGCGGTGCTGCGTCACCACGGCGCGGCGGTGCCGGTGCGGCTGCCCCAGGAGCTCGCGCTGATGCTGGATGCGCTGGCGCAGCGTGAAGGTGTCACGCCGTTCATGCTGCTGCTCGCGGCCTTCCAGTCGGTCCTGGCCCGTCATGCCGGGCAGGACGATGTGTTGGTCGGCTCACCCATCGCCGGTCGGCGCCACGCGGAGACCGAGCCGCTCATCGGCTTCTTCGTGAACACGCTGGTGCTGCGCGCCCGCTTCACGCCCGCGATGACCTTCCGTCAGCTGCTGGCGCAAGTCCGTGACACCACGCTGGGCGCGTATGAGCATCAGGACGTGCCCTTCGAGCGGCTGGTGGAGGAACTCCAGCCCTCGCGAGACCTGAGCCGCACGCCGCTGTTCCAGGTGATGTTCGCGTTGCAGAACACCCAGGTCCCCGAGCTGACCTTGCCCCAGCTGTCGGTCCGTCCCGCGGACGCCGACGACTCGGGGGTGACGCTGTTCGAGCTGAGCCTGGACCTGGCGCGTGCCCAGGATGGCTACGAGGGGGCGCTCGTCTACAGCACCGAGCTGTTCGAGCGCGCCACGGCGGAACGGCTGGCCACCCATCTCCGGCTGCTGCTGGAGCGTGCCGTGGCCGCGCCGGACCTGGCCCTCGCGACCCTGTCCCTCCACACGGAGACGGAGCAGCAGCAGTTGATGGTGGACTGGCACGACATCGCGCCAGCCCGCGAGCGGGGTGCGCTCTTCCACACGCGCTTCGAGCAGCAAGCCGCGCGCACGCCCGAGGCCCCCGCCGTGACACTGGGGGCGCAGGTGCTGTCGTTCGCCCAGCTCGACGCGAGGGCCAACCAGCTCGCCTCATCCCTGCGCTCACTGGGCGTGGGCCCCGAGGTCCGCGTGGGCTTGTGCCTGGAGCGCACGCCGGACGCCATCGTCGCGGTGTTGGCGGTGCTCAAGGCGGGGGGCGCCTTCGTGCCCATCGACCCGTCCGCGCCGGCACAGCGCAAGTCCTTCGTCCTGAAGGACAGCGACGCGTCCGTCCTGCTCACCGTCCAAGCGCTGGCGGATGCCTGGAAGCCGCAGGTCCGGCATCTGTTGTGCCTGGACACCGGGGCGTCGAACCTGGCGTCGCGGCCCACGGATGACGTCACGGTGGAGGTCCGCGGAGAGAACCTCGCGTACGTCATCTACACGTCCGGCTCCACGGGCACGCCCAAGGGCGTCATGGTGCAGCACCACTCGCTGGCCTCGCTGCACGTGGCCTCGAACCTCGCGTTCCACCTGGGGCAGGCGCCGGGGCAGCGGTTCAGCCTCAACGCGCCGCTCTACTTCGACGTCAGCATGGACCAGCTCGTCCATCTGGCGGACGGTCACTGCCTGTGCCTGCTGCCCGACGACACACGGAGGGATCCGGAGGCGATGCTGGCGTGGCTGGAGCAACAGCGCGTGGACGTCCTGGACTGCACGCCCGCGCAGCTGACGCTTCTGCTCCAGGCCGGGCTGCTGGAGCGTGCCCACGTCCCAGCGCGGATTCTGTGCGCGGGTGAAGCCATGGACCCGTCGCTCTGGAGCCGCCTGGCGAGCACGGAGCGCACGACGGTGTTCAACGCCTACGGTCCCACCGAGAGCACCGTGTACGCCACCTATGCGCGCGTGCAGCACAGCCCGAGTCCGGTCCCTGTCATCGGCAAGCCGCTCGCGGGGACTCGGGCGTACGTGCTGGATGCGCGGCAGCAACTGGCTCCCCTGGGCACCGCGGGCGAGCTCTATCTGGCGGGGGATGGCCTGGCCCGAGGCTACCTGGGCCAGCCTGGCCTCACCGCGGAGCGCTTCATCCCCCACCCATTCGCGCCCACGCCGGGCGAGCGGCTCTATCGCACGGGCGACAAGGCCCGGTGGCGGCATGACGGCACGCTGGAGTACCTGGGGCGGCTCGACTTCCAGGTGAAGCTGCGCGGCTTCCGCATCGAGCTGGGCGAAATCGAAGCGGCCCTGCGTGCGCACGAAGCGGTCCAGGACGCCGTGGTGCTGGCGCGCGAGGACAGCCCCGGCGACAAGCGGCTCGTGGCCTATGTCGTGGGCGGCTCCGTCACCGTGGAGGCGCTGCGTCAGCACCTCCAGCAGCGGCTGCCCGAGTACATGGTGCCTCCGGCCTTCGTCTCACTGCCGGCCCTGCCCCTGAACCCCAGTGGCAAGGTGGACCGCAAGGCCCTGCCCTCACCCACGCTCGCGGACACCCGAAGCCAGGAGGTCTACGTGGCGCCGCGGGATGGGCTGGAGCTGCGGCTCGTTCGTGCATGGGAGCAGCTCCTGGGCGTGGAGCCCATCAGCGTGCGCTCCAGCTTCTTCGAGCTGGGAGGCCACTCGCTGCTGGCCGTGCGTCTGGTCGCGGCCCTGCGCGAGTCCCTGGGCCGGCCGCTTCCCCTGTCCGCGTTGTTCCAGGCACCCACGGTGGAGCAGCTCGCCGCGCTCCTGCGCCGCGAGGACGCTGGACCGACGTCGTCGCTGATCCCGTTCGACGCGGGCCGGAGTGGAACGGAGGTTCCGTTCTTCTGCGTGCACCCGGTCGGAGGCAACGTCCTGGCCTACGCGGAGCTGGCCCGGCTGCTGGGGCCGGAGCGCCCTTTCTACGGACTCCAGGCGCAAGGGCTCGACGGCAGCACGCCGCCGCTGGGCACGGTGGAGGAGATGGCCGCCGCCTACGTGGAGGCCATCCGCACGGTCCAACCCGCCGGGCCCTACCTGTTGGGCGGCTGGTCCGTGGGCGGCGTCATTGCCTATGAAATGGCGCGCCAGCTTCGCGAGCGAGGCGACACGGTGGCCCTGTTGGCGCTCATCGACGCCTACACGCCCGCGGTGCTCAACGCCGCCGAGCCGGAGCCCGACGCCGCGCAGGTCGTCTCCGCTTTCGCGAGCGACCTGCTGGGCATCGGGTTCACGGACGTGGCCACGCTGGACGCGTCCCAGTCACCCGAGGCCCAGGTAGAAGCGCTCTGGGAAGCCGGTCAGCGCGCGGGCGCCCTGCCGCCCGGAATGGAGCCCGCGCACCTGCGGGCCCTGCTCCGGGTGTTCGAGGCCAACCTCCGGGCCGCCCGCCGCTACCAGCCGCCCGCGCTGAACCCGGGCCGGGTGTTGCGGCTCCAGGCGACGGAGGGCGCGGAGGGCCTGCCCGAGGACGGCGGCTGGAAGGCGCTCGTGGGAACCGGACTGGAGCAGCACGCCGTGTCCGGCGACCACTACGGGGTGCTGCGCGCCCCGGGGGTCCGCGAGCTGGCGGACCGGCTCCGGAGCGCGCTGAAGGTCACCACCGCGTGAGGAGGAACTCGACGCCCAGGCCCAGCTCCTTGAAGTACTTGGGCGTCCCTCGGATGAGCCGCCGCTCTCCCTCCGTCTTCTTGAGGAGGTAGACCGGCATCGTGAGGCGCACGCCCACCATCTCCGCCAGGTCCACGCCCAGGCGGGCCTCCGGGACCGTCAGCGCCCATTCGTTGGGATTGCTGAGGTAGCCCGCGGACACGCCCAGTCCGGCGCGCCACCGGACGTACGGCCCCAGGTCGAGGAACGGAATCGCGCCGGAGAAGCCGTCCATGTCGGAGACGCAGTCGATGTAGAGGCCCAGCGAGGCCCAACGGATGCGGGTGTCGTTGGGCACGAGCTGGTCCATGTCCCGCACGCCCAGCCCAGACAGCACGGCGCCGAAGCGCCACTCATTGCGGCTGTAGGCGTAGTCCTCGCGTCCCTGCTCGGACGCCAGGAACGGAAGCTCCACGCCCACGCCCACACCGCGCTGGCGCATGGCGCTGAGCGTCCAGACATGGTGCGGCTTCGAATACGTCAGCCACTCGTCCAGGATCGCGGCGCCCGCGGGACGGAGCGGAATCTTGAGGTTGCCCCGCTGCTGCGTGACGAGGCTGTGGAAGGCGGTGCCCACGCGTTGGCGGACCGGGATGAGGTCCTCTCGGGTCCCCGTGGCTTCAATCTCCTCCATGACGCCTTCGCTGTACTGGTAGCCCACGTCGCCCAGCACGGAGAGCAGGTCGTCGACCCGTCCCTTCTGGAGCTGTCCCGCTTCCGCCTTCCGCGTCAGGGCATTGGTGGCCTGACTCAGCCGCCCCAACTGCGGCGTCGCCGCGCAGTCATTGCCCACGACGCAGCGGAAGCCGGGCGAGTCGATGCCCAGGACGTTCAGCACGCGGCGCTCACGGTCCCTCAGGCGTTCCTTGCCGGCGCGAGGCACCAGCAGGTCGACGGCGCGCGTCGAGGTGAGCTGGGTCGACAGGAAGCGGATGGCGTCCTGCATGCCACGGTAGAAGTCGTGCTCGCGGAAGCGCCGGTCGAAGAAGCCCATCATCGCGAACTGGAACTCCGACGGGAGCACCGACGTGCGGCGAGGAATCTGGATGCGGCCCGACAGATTGATGTCGTGCTCCAGCGTGTTGAGCACGGCGCTGTCGCGCGCGGCGTTCAGCACGTTGCCCAGGTACTGGAAGTAGGCCTCGTCCAGGGGGCTGCGGGAGCGCTCCGGCCGTTCGGGCGGTGGGGCCCAGTCCCAGGCGACGGCGTCCTGGTCCAGGTAGACGACGGGGAAGCGCTCGCGATTGAGCGTCGTCTCCCGCGAGGTGCTGCGCTCCACCCACCGCGAGCCGAGCCGCACCGCCAGGTCCACGGGGTTGTTGTTGAGCACGCCGCCGTCAATGAGCTTGAGGGACTCCAGGGGCCCCCATTGCGTCTGGTTGAAGAAGGAGACCTCGACGGGAACGGGCGGGAACGCGAGCGGAAAGGCCCCGGAGGCCTGCGGCGTGAGCAGCAGGTTCGACAAGGACACCTCGTGTCCGCCGTCGCCCTTCGGTTGGGCGCCCAGCGCCGGGTAGTACGCGAGCTCCTGGGGCTTCACGCCGATGTGGGGGAACGACGCGCTCGCCGCGCCCTCCATGAATGGCAGCCGGGCGGTGAGCTTCCCTTCGCCCTGCGTCATCACCTGGACGACCAGCTTCTCCGTCACGCGCTTCAGCTTGAACTGGGCGTCGGGCCCGCCCTCGCCAAAGGGAACTTCGCGCCCGCGCAGGTTCGTCACGGTGATGCCGTAGGCGAAGGTGCAGTCCTCCTTGAAGCGGGTCGTCTGGGCCTTCTTCAAGATGAGCTGCAGGGTGTCCTGCATGTGGGGCTCGCTGAAGAGGTGCGTGCCCTGAGGTGGCTCATTCCGCTCCTCAGGGAGCAGCCGCCCCAGGTCGAGCTGGTCGATCCACACGGTCCAGAAGAGGCTCTGCTCGGGAGACCACGTGGGCTGGGCGAACGCCGTGTCACACGAGGCCAGTCCCCCGAGCAGCGCGTTCACCGCCCCCGCCGAGGCGCCCGTCCACACACGCGGCGCCGGGTTGCCCAGGTCCGCCTGCGCGCCTTCTCGCTGCGCGACGCTCCAGAACCGGACCAGCGTGGAGAGGAATCCCGCCTGATACGCGCCCAGGCTGATGCCGCCGCTGACGACCAGGGCCGGCGCGCTGCGCTCCGTCTCCTCGGCCAGGGCGCGGGCCCGCGCGGGGTCTTCGATGTGCAGCGGCAGGAACGGCGTTCCCTCGGGGACGAGCGCGGTGTCCTTCGCGAACGCGCCATCGTTCGGCGGAACGGGCGGCACCTCGGGGCTCACCACCGGAACGTCTTCAGCGACAGCGCTGGCTGGCACTTCGCCCGGTTCGGCTTCAGGCGGCGCGGCTGGCGCATCAGGCGGGGCGTCCGCCGGCACGGGGTTGGCGGGCGTGGAGGAGTCCTCGGCCTCGGAGGGGGCCGGAGGGACAGCTTGCGCCTGCGCGGTGCTGGTGGCTGCGAGCAGGACCACGGCACAGGCACGAAGAAGGATCTTGGGCATTCGCGGGCTCAGATGAAGGTCGACGTTGAGGCTATCCCTCAATCCTGACCCTGATCCCGGAAGCCCGGCAACCACGGAAGGCACCGGGGAAGCTGTTGTCCCCGGCGCCCTTGGTTCGAACGCCTACGACTTCTGCAGCTCGTGCGAGCTGTCGGCGGCGGCCTGCTCCGGCGCCGCGACGAACAGGGCGTCGCCCGTGGTGGACACCTGGGGACGCAGCGGCGCGGCCACGGACTCGTGGACCAGCGCGGGAACCGCCACGGGCTCCACGATGGCGGCGGCCTGGGCGCGCTGCGCGGCCTGCCGGCGGCGCCACACGAAGTAGCCGATGGCGGCCACGGCCAGCACGCCCATCACGGCGAACTGCCCTTCCTTGAACTTGGAGATCATCGTGTCCAGCTCGCCACCGAAGTGGAAGCCAAGCCAGATGAACACGGGCGCGGACAGCAGCGCGGCCAGGCCGTCCCAGAAGATGAAGCGCCAGTAGGACATGCCCACGGAGCCCGCGGTGAAGTACGTCACGGCGCGCACGCCCGGCATGAAGCGGGCGATGCAGACGATCTTCTGGCCGTGCTTGACGAAGAGGCCTTCCACCTTCGCGCGTTTCTCGGGTGTGACGATGCGGGCGAAGAAGCCACCGCCGCCTTCACGGCCCAGCCTCCCTCCCAGCCGGCGGCCGGCGAGGTAGATGAGGCTGTCGCCAACGATGATGCCCGCGAAGCCGACCACCATCATGACCGATAGGTTGGCGGCCCCCTTGTGGGCCAGGAAGCCCCCGAGGATGAGGGAGATGTCCTCCGGTAGAGGGACACCCAGTCCGCAGGCCACCAGGATGCCGAACACCGTGGCATAGGCGAAGACGCCCTGAGAGTCGCCGAGGAGGTTGGTGAGAAGTTCTTGCACGCGTCGTCCTGTCTGTTCACGTCCGAAGGGCCCGCCCCGGCAGTCACCTGAGGCCGCCCCTCTAGCGCCCAGACATCAACCGGGCGCGGGTCGTCAAAACTCCGGGTCAACACGGGGAACCGACCCCAAAAATCCCTGAAACCCGGCCTCTGCTTGGGCCCTCTTCGGTGCCCGTCGTCTCTACTTATTCTCCGACCGCCGCCTCCCGCTGCCCCACTGCCCCGACGTCTCGCCGCCCCTTCGGGCAGCCTGCCCACCTGGGTTCCAATCGTCCAGGAGGCCCATGCCGCCTCGGCCCGCACCGCGGAACGAGGTGCGAGCGCTAGCCACCAGCCCCTACTCGACGCGCACCACCAGCGCCGCCGGGCAGCTTAACCACCGCCCGCCCGAATGGCGTCACCTTCGGCTCAGGCCGCGGGCGCTTTTCCGATGAGCGTGCGCAGCATGTCCCGGTTGTCCCGGGCCTTCTGGCCGAAGTGCGCGACGATGCCCATCAGCAGCTTCACGCAGGCCTGCGGCTTGGTGGCCAGGAGTTTCTGGAAATCCGCGGCGCGAATCTCCAAGGCCAACACGTCGGTGACGGCGGTGGCGGTGCACAGCCGCTCACCCTTCTGCACCAGGGCCAGCTCCCCCAGGGGTTCGCCGGAGCCGACCTCACCCAGGGATACATCCTCGCCCCCTGCGCTCTTGGCGCTCAGGCGCACGGTGCCCTCGCCCACGATGAGGAGCGAATCCCCCGTCTTGCCTTCAGCGAAGAGCGCGGTTCCCTTGGGGAACGCACGGGCAACGGCGACCCCGGCGAAAATCTGGATGCCGGTGTCCGTGAAACCCTTGAACAGCGGACACGCCTTGAGCGTTGTGGCAGGCACGAGAGCCATGGATGTGCTCCTAACACGCCCAGCGTAGGCCCGCGAGCGACTCAGCGGTCCGTGTGGTACTCGGCCGCGAGCAGCACGTAGTGCTGGGCGGACATCAAGAGGAACTCACGCTCCGCCTCGGTGATGGGCCGCTTCACCCGGCCCGGGGAGCCCACCACCAGGGAGCCCGGGGGGATCTTCGTGCCCGGCGTCAGCAGGGCGCCCGCGCCGATGATGCAGTCGTCCCCCACCTCCGCGTCGTCCATGACGGTGGCGCCCATGCCCACCAGCACCCGGTTGCCGATGGTGCACCCATGGAGGATGACGTGGTGCCCCACCGTCACGTCGTCCCCCACCGTGGTGGCGGACCTGCCGCTGGTGACGTGAATCAGGGACAGGTCCTGCACGTTGGTGCGCTTCCCGATGCGGATGGGATTCACGTCCCCGCGCAGCACGCAGTTGAACCAGATGGAGGAGTCCTCCCCCACCTCGATGTCACCCACCAACTGGGCGGAGTCGTCCACGAAGCAGCCCGGGTGGACGCGCGGGGAGACACCTCGGAATGGCCTCTGGGGCATGGGGCTACGCCTCCGCGACGACGTGGAACGGCGCCTCGGCCATGGGCACCGGCAGCGGCTCCACCGTGGGGGGCTTGAGCAGGGCCACCTGCTTGCCCGCGAGCTGGTTGGGCGTGGCGCGCTCCACCTTCACCGTCACGAAGGCGCCCGCGGGGGCGTCCCCTTCGAAGTTGACGGTGCGGTTCTCCGGCGTGCGGCCGAAGCGCTTGGTGGCGTCGTAGCGCGAGTGCCCCTCCACCATGACCTCCACCTCCGAGCCCACGAGCGCCGCGGTGATTTCGCCGCTGATGCGCCGCTGGAGCTTCTGCAGCCGCTCCAGGCGGGCGATCTTCACCTCGTGCGGCACCGGGCCCCAGTCCTTCTCGCGCAGGGCCGCGCCCGTCTTGGGCCGCGGGCTGTAGACGAAGGAGAACTGGTTGTCGTAGCGGACCTGCTCGGTCAGCTGCATCGTCATCTCGAACTCCTCCTCGGTCTCCCCGGGGAAGCCGACGATGATGTCCGTGGTGACGGCGATGCCCGGCCGCGCCTCGCGCAGCTTCGCCAGGCGCTCCAGGTACTGCACCACCGTGTAGTCGC
The DNA here is from genome assembly GCF_900101905.1 of Myxococcus virescens. Classification (NCBI taxonomy): domain Bacteria; kingdom Pseudomonadati; phylum Myxococcota; class Myxococcia; order Myxococcales; family Myxococcaceae; genus Myxococcus; species Myxococcus virescens. The sequence continues at coordinate 220,005 of NZ_FNAJ01000011.1, forward strand.
GGCGCATCATCTTGAGGATGCGGTCGCTGCCGCACTGCACCGGCAGGTGGAAGTGCGGGGTGATCTTCGGCTGGACGCGGAAGGCTTCGATCAGCTCGTCGGACAGGTCGTGCGGGTGGCTGGTGGTGAAGCGCACGCGCTCGATGCCGGGGACCTCCGCGGTGCGCAGCAGGAGCTGCGCGAAGGAGATGCCGCCCGCGTACGAGTTCACGTTCTGGCCGATGAGCGTCACCTCACGCACGCCCACCTTCGCCAGGTCCGCCACCTCGACGAGCACGTCGGGGAACGCCCGGCTCACCTCGCGGCCACGCGTGTGCGGCACGATGCAGAACGAGCAGACGTTGTCACAGCCCTTCATCACCGTGACGAACTCGGTGACCTTGCCGCGGGACGTCTCCGGGTCGGCGCGCGGGAAGACGTACTCCTCCGAGTTCACGAAGGCCGTCTCCACCACCCGCTCCCGCTCCGCGGACACCCGGCCGATGATGTCCGGCAGGCGCGCGATGTTGTCGGGGCCGAAGACGAAGTCCAGGTACGGCACCTTCTTGAGGAGCTTGTCCTTCTCCTGCTGCGCCACGCACCCGCCCACGCCAATCAGCGCGCCACGGCTGGCCTTCACCGGCTTGTACCGTCCGAGGGCGGACAGCATCTTGTCCTCTGCCTTCTCCCGGATGGAGCAGGTGTTGAGGATGATGAGGTCGGCGTTGTCCGGCACCGGCGTCGGCGCGTAGGACATCTGGCTCAACACCTCGCTCATGCGGAGCGAGTCGTTGACGTTCATCTGGCAGCCGAAGGTGTGGATGAAATAGCGCTTCATGGAAGAACCCTGAGCAAGTACGTGCCCTTATCCGATGGCCGGACGCGGAATGCAACCAGCCGCCCGCCCGCCTTCATCCCCGGCTGAGCAGGTGCGTCAGCCGGGTGTGCAGGTCCACCAGCTCCGCTTCGCGGGCCCGGAGCAGCACCAGGGCGTCCTCGCCGTAACGCCGCGCCAGGGCGTTGGTTTCGCGCTCCTGCTTGGCCAGCTCGTCCTGGATGCGGCCCTTGAGCTCGTCCGCCGCGCCGCCCTGGAGCTGCCCCAGCTTGTCCTGGAGCTTGCGGACCGCCCAGCGCCGCCCGCCGAAGGCTCGCAGCAGCGCGCTGCCTTGCTCCGCCGTCTTGGGGTCCAGCCCCGACGCGGCCAGGGCCTCGGTGTGGGCCTTGGCCAGGGTCTCCGTTCCCTGCCCGGAGGCCTGGGCAAGGTAGGTCTGCTGGTAGCGGACCAGGGCGTCGAGCATCGTCGCGTCGAGCGGGGGGGCGGCCCAGCGGAGGGTGCGGTCGTCGGCGGCGGTGAGGTCGGTGGACGACTCCCGGTTGGGGACGTCCTGGAAGCCGTTGTCGTCGAAGAGGAAGGAAGACATGGGAGGTGCCTTGCGGGGGAATGGGCCCGGGACTACGCGGGCACGAGCTGGTCGGCGATCCGGGCCAGGTCCGACACGGAGGTGACGACGACGGCCTGGTGACAGTGCTTCTCGTAGGTGAGCATCTCGCTGTCGCCAATGCCCCAGTTGCCACGCTCCTCGGGGCAGATCCACAAGAGCCGCTTCGCCTTGCGGCGCAGGTCCTTGAGGGCCCAGGCGTTGTTCGCGTTGTAGTTGTTCCGCCCGTCGCCAATCACCATCACGGTGGTCCGGCGGGTGATGCTGCCCAGGTGGTCCCGGGTGAAGTCGGCCAGGGCGCGGCCGTAGTTGGAGTTCGCGCTCAGGGACACCGTCTTGCCCGCGGTCGCCATGTCGATGGCGGCGTCGACCTCCAGGTCCTTGAAGTACTGCGTCACCTCGCCCACGTCGGACACGAAGACGAACGAGCGCACGCGGACGAAGAGCGACTGCATCGTGTGCATGAACAGCAGCATCATCCGTGAGGCTTGGCGCACGGAGTCGGACACGTCGCAGAGCACCACCAGCTCCGGGCGCTCGGGGCGGCGGCTGCGGAACTGGGGCACCATGGGCACCCCGCCCCACGGCAGGTTCCGGCGGAGGGTGCGCCGCACGTTGAGGGCGCCCTTGCGGTGCGAGCGCTGCTTCCGGATGAGCCGGCTGCGCAGCTTCTCCGCCAGGGTGCGCACGGCGGACTCCATCTGGTCCACCTCCGCCTGGGTGAGCAGGTGCAGCGGCTTGTCCGCGGCGGTGTCGGTGCGGCGGCGGATGCGGGCCTCCGCCTGGCGCTTCACTTCCTGGCGCGCGGCGTCCTCGATCTTCCGCATCGCGGCCGCGACATGGCGCGAGACAATCTCCACCCCTTCGGGGGGGAGGCCGCGGGCTCGCAGCTCGTCCTCGAGCGACTTCATGTCGTTCCGGGCCTTGTCCGCCCCAGCCGCCGCCAGCATGCGCCGGGAGAAGAACCCGGCCTGGAGCGGGCTCTCCATTCGCGACAGGTCCAACTGCAGCGAGGCCATCCGGAAGATCTGCGCCAGCCGGGCCCGGTCTCCCATCAGCACGGCCTGGGCCAGGGGGGACATCTCCGGGAGGAGCTGGTGCATCTGGATGAGGACCATCTTCAGCAGGTCGCCCTCCAGGTAGCCTTCCTCCTCCAATTGCTGCGCCAGCGACTTGTCGATGTCCTCGAACGTCCTCGCCGCGCCGGAGAAGTAGAACTCGAAGGCCCGGTTGAAGGTGTCCACGTCCAGCTCGCGCTTCACCAGCGTGGTGCGGAGCACCGAACGGAACAGGTTCCGGTCTTTGAGGCCTACCTCGGACGTGGCGCGCAGCGCGTCCTGGACCTCGGACGTACTGACACGCACACCGTTCTGGCGAAGGACCTCGGCGAACTCGACGATGCGGGCATCCACGCAACCATCATGTCCGGGGATGGCCCGCGCGCAATCGGGAATGCACAGCCATGAAGCGACCGGACGCCTGCCTCCCTGGTACACGCGGTGTAATCACTGAAATTTACTGAATTGCCGCTTATTCCGGACCGAAGTCGCGAGCCACCCGCTGCGGTTTCAGAGGGGAGTCGGGCAACCCCTGGCCTGAGCGCCGAAGGGGGCCCGAATCTCGCTGCTCAATGAAACAAAGACTGACAGTACGTGCTGGGGCGATTTCAGGCCGGCCGCTCGAAGGACATCACGGCCTCGACGTGATGTGTCTGAGGGAACATGTCGACCACCTGGAGGGCCAGCGGCTTGTAGCCCGCGGCAACCAGGCCCGCGGCGTCCCGAGCCAGGGATGCCGGGTCACACGCCACGTACACCACGCGGCGCACACCCAAGGCGGTCATCCACTTCGCCAGGCCCGGGGCTCCCGCGCGCGGCGGGTCCGCGAGGCACACATCGAAGCGGCGCTGCTCGGCCACCAGCCCGTCGCACACCTTGCGGGCGTCGCCCTGGATGAAGCGCACATTCGTCACCCCACCCTCGCGAGCGCTCCGCTGGGCCAGCTCGACGCCCACGGGGGAGGACTCCACGCCCAGCACGGACGCGGCGGTTCCGGCCAGGGGGAAGGTGAAGTTGCCGTTGCCCGAATACAGCTCCAGCACGGTGTCGGACTCGCGGGCCCCCAGCTCGTACACGGCCGAGGTCACCAACCCCACGTTGGCCTCGGCATGAGCCTGAGCGAAGGCATCCGGCCGCAGGTACAGGGGGACTTCCGGCCGCAGCGGTGAGTAGGAGCGCAGCGCCGGCTTGCCAAGAAGCCGAGCCGAGCCTTCCTTCGGCGTCAGCACCGCGCCCTCCAGCCGCAGGGCTCGCACGGCTGCCTCGGCGGCCTCCAGGTGGCGCGCCGTCACCGGGCCGCTGAGATTCACCGCGAACGCGGCCTTGTCCCCTTCCGCCAGCAGCAGCACTTCCTCGGCATCCTTCGCCAGGGGCTTGAGCAGCGGGGCCAGCTTGCCGGGAAGCGCCGTGAGCACGGGCGTGAGCGCGCCGCAGGCTTCCACGGGCACGCGTTCGTGGCTGCGCCGGCCGAAGTACCCCAGCGCGCCCTTGCCCGCGGGATGCAGCACCGCGCGGCGCCGGTAGCCCCAGTCGCGGGGGGCCACCAGCAGCGGACGCACGGTGAAGCTGTCCCGAGCCAGGTGCCCCAGGTGCTCCAGGGTGGAGAGGACGATCTCCTGCTTCGCGCTGCGCTGGGCGGGCTCGGCGAGCCCCAGCCAGTCACAGCCGCCGCAGTCGGACGCGTACACGCAGGGCGCGTCGCGCCGGTCCGGGCCTGGCGACACCACCTGTCGCAGGATGCCGCGCAGCACGCGGCCTTGCGTCTCCAGGTGGACGCGCACGGTGTCCCCCGGGAAGGTCCCCGGGATGAAGACGGTGCGCCCCTGCCAGGAGGCCACGCCTTCGCCGAGCTGGCCGAGGCGTTCGATGGTCAGTTCAATGGGAAGTTCGGGTAGCGGCAACATTCAGGCGCTATTCGGGCGGGAGCTCCGAGCGCAGGCGCTCCACGAACTCCGCGATACGCGTTCGCTTGTCTTCATCAACGTCCAGGAACTCCACCGCCATCCCTGGGGACTGGGGCGCGGGCACGCCCACGGCATTGGTACGAGTCACCCGCCCCTTCAGCTCCACGGGGAAGTGCGCGCCGGGCAGCGTCACCAACAGCCGCACCACCGTGTCCACGGCCAGCGGCTTGTCGGTGTTGATGTAGAGGCCCCCCTTCGACAGGTTCACCGCCCAGTCGGTGACGAAGCCAGAAACGCTGCGGTAGGCCACCGGCAGCTCGTACTCGAGACGGGGCGCGCGGGGATGAGGGGTCGAGGTGTTGGGACTGTCTGCCATGGGAAGCGCTCCGCCGCGGGGTTCGTACGACGCCCGCGGCGGTGCACCTTATCCCCACACGCTCAGACTTTCATCTCACGGACGTCGGGGGCCACCGTCAGCTTCGGCTCGGTGAGCTTCTGCACCTGCTCCACCGTCACTCCCGGTGCCACCTCGCGCAGGATGAGCCCCTGCGGCGTCACGTCGATGTACGCGTGGTCCGTGACGATGTGGTGGATGCACTTGAGGCCCGTCAGCGGCAACGAGCACTTCTTGAGGATCTTGGGCTTGCCGTCCTTGTTGGCGTGCTCCATGGCCACGAAGATGCGCTGGGCACCGACGGCCAGGTCCATGGCGCCACCCATGCCCTTGATCATCTTTCCGGGGATCATCCAGTTGGCCAGGTCGCCCTCTTCGCTGACCTCCATGGCGCCCAGCACGGCCATGTCGATGTGGCCGCCGCGGATCATCCCGAACGACAGGGCCGAGTCGAAGAACGCGGCGCCGGGCACCGCCGTCACCGTCTCCTTCCCGGCGTTGATGAGGTCTGGATCCTCCTGGCCTTCCACGGGCCAGGGGCCGATGCCCAGCAGGCCGTTCTCCGACTGGAGCACGATGTCCATGCCCGGCGGGATGTAGTTGGCCACCAGGGTGGGCATGCCGATACCCAGGTTGACGTAGAAGCCGTCCTGCAGCTCCTGGGCGATGCGCTGTGCAATCTGTTCACGAGTCAGTGGCATGGCTGGGCTCCTCAGGCCGACTTGCGGACGGTGCGCCGCTCGATCCACTTCTGGAGGTTCTTCGCCTGGACGATGCGCTTCACGAAGATGCTCGGGATGTGCACCAGGTCCGGGTCCAGCTCGCCGGGCTCCACGATGTGCTCCGCCTCGACGATGGTGACCTTGGCCGCCATGCACATCATCGGGGAGAAGTTCCGCGCCGTCTTGCGGAACACCAGGTTGCCCCAGCGGTCCGCCTTCCACGCGCGGACGATGGCGAAGTCCGCCTTCAGCGGCGTCTCCAGCACGTGCAGCCGCCCGTCGATGACGCGCGTCTCCTTCCCTTCGGCCACCTGGGTGCCGGCGCCCGTCGGGGTGAAGAAGCCGCCAATGCCGCAGCCGCCCGCGCGGATGCGCTCGGCCAGGGTGCCCTGCGGGTTCAGCTCCACCTCCAGCTCACCGGAGAGGAACTGCCGCTCGAACTCCTTGTTCTCTCCCACGTAGCTGGACACCATCTTCTTCACCTGCTTGTTCTGAAGCAGGATGCCGAGCCCCAGCTCGGTGGTGCCGCAGTTGTTGGAGATGATGGTGAGGTTCTTCACGTTCTTCCGGTGAAGTGCCTCGATGAGATTCTCCGGGTTGCCGCACAGCCCGAAGCCGCCGCTCATGAGCGTGCAGCCATCCGGGATGTCGGCGACCGCCTCGTCCGCGTTCGCGTAGACCTTGTTCATCCGCCCTCCCGCATGTGCGAACGGGGTGACGGCCCTTGGCGGGCCCCCACCCCGTGCCCCTCCCCTATCGGGAGAGGAAGTTCAGCGCTCCACCATCAGCGCGATGCCCTCGCCGCCGCCGATGCAGAGCGACGCGACGCCACGCTTCTTGTCCAGGTCCTGCATCGTCTGCAGCAGCGTCACCAGCACGCGCGCGCCGGACGCGCCAATCGGGTGGCCCAGCGCCACCGCGCCGCCGCGCACGTTCACCTTCGACGCGTCCAGGCCGAGCAGCCGGTTGTTCGCGATGGACACCACCGCGAACGCCTCGTTGATCTCCCAGAGGTCCACGTCACCCGCGCTGATGCCCTGCTTCTTCAGCAGCTTGTTGATGGCGTCCGTGGGCGCGATGGTGAACTCCACCGGCTTGCGCGCCGCCTGGGCGTAGCCCGTGATGCGGCCCAGGATGGCGCGGCCCTCGGCCTTCGCGCGCTCCTCGCTCATCAGCACCAGCGCCGCGGCGCCGTCATTGATGGAGGACGCGTTGGCGGCCGTCACCGTGCCGTCCTTCTTGAACACCGGCTTCAGGCCCGGAATCTTGTCCGGCTTCGCGTTGCGGGGGCCCTCGTCGTCGGAGACGGTGACGACGTCCTCCGGCTTCTTGCCCGGAATCTGGACCGGGACGATCTCCGCCTTGAACAGGCCGTCCTTCTGGGCCTGGATGGCGCGGCGCGTGGACTCCAGCGCGTACTCGTCCTGCTGCGAGCGGCTGATGTCTTGCGTCGTGGCGCACTCCTCGGCGCAGATGCCCATGTGGACGTTGCCGTACACGTCCCAGAGGCCGTCGAGGATCATCGCGTCCTTGAACTCCACGTTGCCCATGCGCGCGCCGCCACGCATCGTGTGGCTGATGTACGGCGCGTTGCTCATGGACTCCATGCCGCCCACGACGACGACGTCCGCTTCGCCCAGGGCAATGGCCTGCGCGCCCGCGCTGACGGCCTTGAGGCCGGAGCCACAGACCTTGTTGAGCGTGGTGGCGGGAACCGTCTCCGGCAGGCCAGCGAAGATGGCCGCCTGGCGAGCAGGCGCCTGGCCCACGCCCGCGGTGAGCACGCAGCCCATGATGACTTCCTGAACGGCCTCGGGCTTCACGCTCGCGCGCTCCAGCGCCGCCTTGATCGCGATCGCGCCCAGCTGCGGGGCCGTCAGCTTGGCGAGCGCGCCCTGAAAGGCACCAATGGGGGTACGGGCCGCGCCCACGATGACGACGTCACGAGCCATGAAAACTGCCTCCTAATGAGGATGTGCGGATGCTCTTCGATAACAGTGTCGGGGGCCCTTATCACCGGCCACTTCCCTGAGTTCAAGCATCCTTGCTCGTCACACGGGCGTGATCGTCCACTGTGCACGACGCAACGCGCCAGCCCTCGTAACCGTGCGAAGTCACGAAGGCTGGCGGTGTGCTGGGCGTGTCCCCACCCAACCTACCGGTCGGATGGTTTCTCGGGGGCAAGCCAGGAGAACAGTTCCGCGTCCCACCCACCCGTCGTGATGGCCTTGCCGTCCCCTCGCCAGGAGATGCCCAGGATCGTGCTTTCGTGGGCGCCCATGACCGTGGGCTGGAACGCGCCCGCTTCACGGACGTCCCAGCTGAAGAGCAATCCACCTTCGCCGCCACTGGCGAGCCGCGTGCCATCCGGGCTCCACGCCAGCGCCAGTTGGATGAGCCAGGTCCTGGCGCTCGCAACGAAGGCACCCGTGCTCAAATCCAGGACGGCGAGCTGCTCACTGGTGCTCAGCGCCAGGTGCGTCCTGTCGGGGTTGAGCGCGGCGGCCACAATGCCCGTCAACCCGGGCTCCATGCGTCGAAGGACACCGGACGTACGGTGCCAGAGGTTCCACGCCCCCTGGCTGTAGACGATGATCAGCGACGCGCCATCGGGCGTCCATTTCAGCTCGACGACAGGACTCGGCGTTTCTGGGATGCGCAGCAACTCCGTGCCGCTCCCCACGTCCCAGACCTGGACGGTTCCTTTTCTCCCGGTGGGCGACACCGTCGTGCCCGCGCCCGCCAGGGTCCGGCCGTCTGGCGTCAGCGCGGCGTGCTCCACCCTGGATTGCTGTCCATGAGACCACGGCGTCAGCTCGACAGGCGTGCGCACCCGGGTGCCCGCATTCACGTCCCAGACGCAGAGCCGGCCGTCATCGCCTCCCGTCGCGAGTCGCGTGCCCTCCTCGCTCCACCCCAAGGCACGAACGTCTCTCCCCCCATGTCCGTCCAGCGCTCCCAGCGCCTGGCCTGAATCGCTCCAGAGTCGGACCTTGCCCTCGCTGCCGGCCGATGCCAGCCGAGCTCCCGCAGGACTCCATGCCGTGGCGTTGACCGCCCGCAGATGCGCCAGCAATTCAGTGCGCCGCACGCGCGCGTGTTCCTCATCCACCTGGAAGACGGACACCGCGGCGGGCTCCCTCTCCGTCGCGACGAACGTGTTGTCGACCGGGTGGAACCGCACGGCGCCGTAGCCGGACGCACTCAGCGGGTTGGGGAGAGGCTCGAAGCCATCCGCCACCACCGTCCCGGTGTTTGCCTCCAGGACCGTCAGCGATCGGAGTCCATCCACCACCACGAGCCAGTCCTTCGTGCGGCTCCAGTCCATGCGGGCGAGCAGGCCCCACGGGCCTGTCCACATGGCCTGCTGTTCGTGGGTCGCTGCCTCATACACTCGCACGTAGCGGAAGCTGCCCACCGCGTACCGCGCTCCGTCCGGGCTCCAGGCGAAGCCATGGGCATTGCTCTGCCGGTAGAGCGGCCCGGCTGGGGCAAGCGGGTGGATCTCCACCATCTCGCCCTGCACCTCGAGTGCAATACGGCGTGCATCCGGGCTCCAGTGGATCTGGTGGACGGGATACTCCGTCAGCAAGGGCTCCCGGCGCTCCGTCCCCGTGTCCGCGGACCAGAAGCGCACTTCCCCGCCGCCCGTGTCCAGGTTGCTGATGCTGGCGAACTCGTTGCCGTCTGGATTCCAGGCAACGCCCAACACCCGGCCCGAATGGGCGCGCCAACGCTGGACAGGCGCGCCTGTGTTCGGGTCGATCCGGGCCAGCTGCCCATCTTCGAAGCCGGCGATCAGGTCCTCCATCCTGGGCCCCCACGCCACGGCACGAATGTCCGAGCCCTCCACTCGAATCACCCGGGAGACGTGGCCGAGCTGCGCATTCCAGATGCGCAGTGAGCCCTCCCCCCCGACTCGATCCAGCACCGCGAGGAGGACCCCGTCCGGGCTCCAGGCCACAGCGATGGGGTGTCGTGCACCTGACTGCCTCCACAGCGCGGAGTGCTCGAGCGTTGGCGCGAACCCCACACCACAGCGCCGGTTCTGCTCCACTCGGATGACCTGGGGCGTCTGCTCTGGTCCGCAGCGCATCCATCCGGTGAATCGCCACCCCTCCGCGGGCTCCGCCTGGAGCGTGACTTGGGTCCCCACATCGAAGCGCGCCATGCACGGGCCCGTGCAGCCGCTCAGCCCTTCCGGCGTGCTCGTGACCCGCCCTGCGCCAAAGACTTCGACGGCGAGCGTCCGCTTCCCATCATCCTGGGGTGGAGCCGGTTCGACGGTGAAGGCCACCAGTTCGGACCACGCCCCCAATTGTCCGTGGGTATCGACCGCGCGGCAGCGGGCCGAAAACTGCCCCTTCGTCTGGAAGACGGGAGCCACGTCACCGGCGGTGCCGCTGGGAACACGTTCGGACAGGCTGACTTCCGCCGCCGCACGCCCCCAGTCGAATGCGTAGGTCAGCGCGTCACCGTCCGGATCCTCGGCGATGCACCGGAAGTCTCCCGGCAATCCCGCCGTGAGCCCGACGACGGGGGCCTCGATGCGTGCCTGGCCCGGAGGGCGGGACACAGAGGGATTCGGGCTGCTTCCACTCGAACAAGCAAACACCGCACTCAGCATGAGTGCGCAGGCCACCCCGGAGCGACTGCCCCAGGCAACAGAACGAACAAACATGGATTGTCCCCCGCGTGCTCGGCCCCGTAGCGCGCGGCGTCTTGCATAGCAGGCCCCGCCCCGAAACGGCAACGGCCGGGCCCCCTCTCGGGAACCCGGCCGTCTCGCCGTGCTGGCGCGTGCGACTGAAGACTACTTCTTCAGCTTGCTCGCCATCACGTCGCCGAGGCGCGCCTTCGAGCCTTCCGCCTGCTTGCGGAGGTACTCGCGGTAGTCCTCGCCCTCGCCGATCAGCGCCTTCATCGACAGCGCGACCTTCCGGTCCGGGGTGTTGATGTCGATGATCTTCACCTCGACATCCTGCGCCTCCTGCACCACGTCACGCGGGTTCTCGACACGCTCCTCCTTCAGCTCGGAGACGTGGACGAGGCCCTCGATGCCCGGCTCGATCTCCACGAACGCGCCGAAGTCGGTGACCTTGGTGACCTTGCCCTTCACGCGGCTGCCCACGGGCAGGCGCTCGGACAGCGTCTCCCAGGGGTCCGGCTGGAGCTGCTTGATGCCCAGGCTGAAGCGCTCGTTCTCGACGTCGATGTTGAGCACCACCGCCTCGACCTCGTCGCCCTTCTTGAACATCTCGCCCGGGTGCTTGATGCGCACCGTCCAGGAGATGTCGGAGACGTGCACCAGGCCGTCCACGCCCTCCTCGACGCCGACGAACACGCCGAAGTCGGTGACGTTGCGGATCTGACCCTTGATGACGGAGCCGATCGGGTACTTGTCCTCGAGCAGCGTCCAGGGGTTCTGCTCGATCTGCTTCATGCCCAGCGCGATGCGCTTGGCCTTCGGATCGATGTCCAGGACGACGGCCTCCACCTCCTGGCCGACCTCCAGGATCTTGGACGGGTGCTTGAGGCGCTTGGTCCAGGACATCTCGGACACGTGCACCAGACCCTCGACGCCCTGCTCGATCTCGATGAACGCGCCGTAGTCCGTGATGGACACGACCTTGCCGCGGACGCGCGTGCCGACCGGGTACTTCTCGTCGGCGCGGTGCCACGGGTCCTCCTGGATCTGCTTCAGGCCCAGGCTGACGCGCTCCTGCGTCGGGTCGAACTTGAGGACGACGACGCGAACCTCGTCACCCACGTTGAACATCTCGCTCGGGTGACCGATGCGGCCCCACGACATGTCCGTGATGTGGAGCAGACCGTCGATACCGCCCAGGTCGATGAACGCACCGTAGTCGGTGAGGTTCTTGACCACGCCCTTGAGGACGGCACCCTCCTTGAGGTTCTTGAGGGTCTCCTTCTTCATCTCCTCGCGCTGCTTCTCGAGGAGCACGCGGCGGGAGAGGACGATGTTGCCGCGCTTCTTGTTGAACTTGATGACCTTGAACTCGAATTCCTTCGAGATGTACTGGTCAAGGTTCCGCACGGGGCGGATGTCAACCTGCGAGCCGGGCAGGAACGCCTTCACGCCGATGTCGACGGACAGGCCGCCCTTCACGCGACCGACGATGGTGCCCTTGACGATCTCATCGCGCTCGCAGGCGGCGCTGATCTCGTCCCAGATGCGCATCTTGTCGGCCTTCTCCTTGGAGAGGACGACCATGCCGGTGTCGTTCTCGCGGCTCTCCAGGAGGACCTCGACGGGGTCACCGGCCTGAACCGAGACCTCTCCGCGAGGGTTGGTGAACTCGGAGATCGGGACCTGTCCCTCGGACTTGTAGCCGATGTCGACAATCGCGAAGTCCTTCGTCACCTGGACCACGGTGCCCTTGACGATCTCCCCTTCCTTCAGGATGCCGTCACCACCGCGCTCCTTGAGCGAGGCCTCGAACATTGCGGCAAAGTCTTCGTCGCCGCCGTCCATCCCGACCTGCTGGTTCACGTTCTGCTGCATGAAATGGAAGTCCTTTGAAACCGGTACAACTGCCCCCTGATGGTGGTTTTTCCGTCGCGACCTGCGGGGAGCAGCGGGCAGTGACGTTCGTCCTCCTCATTGAGGACTTGATTTGATGGAAGCCGCGCACCCTAGACACCGGTGATTCCGGTAGTCAAGCGAGCTCGTGCCCCCTGTGCTGTTGGGTGGATGTCCTACCCCGGAGCTGTCAATGGCTCCTAGTTAAGAACGCCTGCCCTGCCGCGCAGCCCCGTTCCGCAGGATGCCTGCCCCCAGCCTGGTGCTCGAACGAGCGGCCAAGGCCCTGAAATTCCAGGGCCAACGCCGGGCCGCGCTCAACCGCCGGAGGCCCCGGATTTCTTCCCGGCCGTCAGCCCTGGAGCTTGAAGCTCTCGCGGGCGATCACCATCCGCTGCACCTCGCTGGTGCCTTCGTAGATGGTCTGCACGCGGGCGTCGCGGAAGAACCGCTCCACCGGGAACTCGTCGATGTAGCCGTAGCCGCCGTGGAGCTGCACGGCCTTGTCAGCCACCTTGTTGCTCATCTCGCTGGCGAAGAGCTTCGCCATGGAGGCCTCGCGGGAGAACGGCTGGCCCTTCTCCTTCATCGACGCCGCGCGCAGCGTCAGCAGCTCCGCCGCCTCCAACTGCGTCTGCATGTCCGCGAGCATGAAGCGCGGGCCCTGGAACTCGCCAATGGGCTGGCCGAACGCCTGGCGGTCCTTCACGTAGGCCACGGTCGCCTCGAGCGCCGCGCGCCCCACGCCGCAGGCCTGCGCCGCGATGCCAATGCGCCCACCGTCCAGCGCCACCATGGCCAGCTTGAAGCCCTGCCCTTCGGCGCCCAGCAGGTTCTCCGCCGGAACCTCGCAGTCCTCGAACGTGAGCGACACCGTGTTCGAGGAGCGCAGGCCCATCTTGTCCTCGTGCTTGCCGATGATGAGCCCCTTCGTCCCGCCTTCGACGATGAAGCACGACAAGCCCTTGTTGCCGGCGGGGGACGTGCGCGCCCACACCACCATCACCCCCGCGTGCGCGCCGGAGGTGATCCACTGCTTGCTGCCGTTGAGGACCCACACGTCTCCGCGCCGCACCGCGGTGGTGCGCAGCGCGCCGGGGTCGGAGCCCGCATGGGGCTCGGACAGCGCGAACGAGCCCGCGATGGCCTCACCGGACGCCAGCCGCGTCACGTACTTCTCGCGCTGCGCGTCGGTGCCGAACGCGTTGATGAGCTCGCCGCACATGTTGGTGACGGCCATGGCCACCGACGTGGACGCGTCGGCCGCGGCCATCTCCATCATCGCCAGCGCATAGGCCACCACGCCGGCCTCCGAACCGCCATAGCGCGCCGGGAGGTTCACCCCCAGCAGCCCCATCTCGCCCAGTTGCCGGAAGAGGTCCGTGGGAAAGCGCTCTTCGCGGTCCAGTGTCCGGGCAAGGGGGGCCACGCGCTCGCGAGCGAACTTGCGCGCGGTGTCGCGGATGAGGGTCTGCGTCTCGGTGAGCTCGAGGTTCACGGCGGTTGTCCTACTCGATGGCCTTGAGGTTGAACGGGTACTCGATGGGGCGGTCCGTGCCATCCGGAGGCTTCGGGAAGGTCATGGACGACAGGACGGCCTGTACGCAGTCGTGCAGGCTCGGGTCCTTGAGCGTGCTGGTCTTCTTCACCACCCGGGCGTCCTTCACCAGACCGTTGGCGTCGATGGTGAAGGTCGTCATCAGCCGCCCCTCCACCGTCCGGTCCTTCTCCGCCATGTGGTCCTCGTAGCACTCCTGGATGCGGCGCTGGTGGTACTGGACGACCTGACGGATGGAGTCGGGCGTGAAGGGCATCCGGTCGACGTCCGGCCCTTCTCGCTTGGCGGGGGCCGGCGTCGCGGCGGCGGACTTGCCACCGGCGGGCGCCTTCGCGGGGGCGGCGCCCTGCGCGAGCGCAACCGCCGAGGCCAGGACGACTGCGGAGAGAAGCGCTCGGTTCATGACGGTTACTCCCTCAGCAGGTTGGCGGCGATGACGATGCGCTGGATTTCGCTCGTCCCCTCGTAGATCTCCGTGATGCGCGCGTCGCGCACGTGGCGCTCCACGTCCATCTCCTTGCTGTAGCCCATGCCGCCGTGCACCTGCAGGGCCTTGTTCGCCACGCGGCTGGCCATCTCGCTGGCGTACAGCTTGGCCATGGCGCTCTCCGCGCTGTGGCGCACGCCCTTGTCCTTCTGCAGGGCCGCCCGCCACACGAGCAGCCGGGCCGCGTCGATCTCCGTGGCCATGTCGGCGATCATGAACTGGATGGCCTGGTGCTCGCGGATGGGCTTGCCGAAGGACTTGCGCTCACCGGAGTAGCGCACCGCTTCCTCGTACGCCGCGCGCGCGATGCCCAGCGCCTGCGACGCGATGCCGATGCGGCCGCCGTCCAGCGTGCTCATGGCGATCTTGAAGCCCTCGCCTTCCTTGCCGAGCATGTACTTGGCCGGCACGCGCATGTCCTCGAAGAACATGGAGCAGGACCAGGCGGCGCTGATGCCCATCTTCTTGTCCGGCTCGGCGCGGATGAACCCCGGGGTGTCCGTGGGGACCATGAACGCGGTGATGCCCTTGTGGCCCGCTTCCTTGTTGGTCATCGTCATCAGGACGATGGCGTCGGCCTTGGGGCCGTTGGTGATCCAGTTCTTCGAGCCGTTGATGACGTACTCGTCACCCTTGCGCACGGCGACCGTCTTCTGCGCGGCGGCGTCGCTGCCAGCCTCGGGCTCGGTGAGGCCGAAGCAGCCCAGCTTCTCGCCCCGGGCGAAGGGCGCCAGGAACTGCTCCTTCTGCGCGTCCGTGCCGTACTTCATGATCGGATCGCAGTAGAGCGAGTTGTTCACGCTCATGATGACGCCGGTGGAGGCACAGCCGCGGCTGATCTCCTCCATGGCGATGGCGTAACAGACGTTGTCGAGCCCGGCGCCGCCGTTCTGCTCGGGAACGGCCACGCCCAGCAGGGACAGCTCGGCCAGCTTCTTCACCGCGTCCGTCGGCCAGGCGTGGTGCTCGTCCCACTTGCGGGCGTTGGGGATGAGCTCCTTGGCCGCGAACTCGCGGGTCATCCGCTGGATTTCACGCTGGATGTCGGTCAACTCGAAGTTCATGGAACCTCCATAATATGAGGGGCTTCCCTCTGGAACAGCGAAGACGCGGCGCGCGCGCGGAAGCGCGCCGTGGCGTGCCGGTGAGACACCGTCCGGTCGCCTGAGACCCGGGATTCCCCGGGAGTACCCCAGAACATATTGAGGGGCACCGTGACGTCGAGGCTGACGTCCAGCCGGTTCCCCTCCCCCGTCCATGCCCGCCGCACGACCACGGACAGGGTCCACGGCACCGTGTCCGGGTGCCGTTCGATGAAGTCATAGGACAACCCCAGCCCGGCCACGCCGCCCGAACCGTCCCGCCCCCACAGCCCCGCGCCTTCGGCCAACACTCCAAAGCGCGCTGCGTCAGGAAACGCATACACCCGTGCCCCCGCGAGCATCCGGAAGGCCGTCCGTCCCAGCCGGAGCTGAGGCTCCAGGAACGGCGACACCACCAGCGTGGGCCCTGGCACGTCCAGCGCCGGCAGGGCCCACGGGTGGACGGGCCAGGACAGCACCCAACCCTCCTGGGCATCCGGCCCCCACTCGTAACGGACGTCGGGCACGAGCGGCTCCAGGAAGCAGCCCGTGTAGAGGCACAGCGAGCGCTTCCAGGACACCAGCACGGGGGCCCGCCCGTCGTCGTCCTCACCTGCGTCCGAAGCCTGGGCCGGCACGGCGGCCAGGAGACACGCCAGCAGTCCCCCGGCCGCGAGCCCCTTCACCGCGCTACTTCCCGGTGAAGGTCGCGGTGCGCTTCTCCAGGAAGGCCTTCATGCCTTCGCGCTGGTCCTCGGAGCCGAACAGGTCGCCGAAGGCCTTGCGCTCGATGTCGTTCGCCGCGCGCAGGTCCTGGTCGGCGCCGGCCTCGATGACCTGCTTGGCCTTGGAGATGGCCAGCGGGCTGTTCTTGAGAATCTTCTCCGCCACGGCGCGGCAGTGCGCGAGCAGGCCGTCCGCGGGGAGGACCTCCAGCACCATGCCAATCTCCTTCGCCTTCGCCGCGTCGATGCGGTCGCCGGTGAAGATGAGCTCCTTGGCGCGGGCGCGGCCCACCACGCGGGTGAGGCGCTGGGTGCCGCCGAAGCCGGGGATGACGCCCAGGCCGACTTCCGGCAGGCCGAGCTTGGCCTTCTCGGAGGCGTAGATGAAGTCACAGGCCAGGGCCAGCTCGGAGCCGCCGCCGAGCGCGAAGCCATTCACGGCCGCGATGGTCGGAATGGGCAGCGCCTCCAGCGCGGCCATGACCCGGTGCCCCAGGGCGCCGAACTCCTGGGCCTGCGCGTCGGTGAGCGCGGCCATCTCCGCGATGTCCGCGCCCGCGACGAAGGCCTTCTCGCCGCCGCCGGTGACGATGAGGACGCGCACGTCCGCGGGAAGGGACTTCAGCGCGGACTCGAGCTCCTGCAGCGTCTTGGTATTGAGGGCGTTGAGCGCCTTGGGGCGGTCGATGAAGAGGGTCGCGATGGCGCCCTCCTGCTCCAGCCGGATGTTCTCGTAGGCCATGTTCGAGGCTCCTGGGGTGGACGTGGGTAACCGCGGGGCTCAGTACTTGTAGAAGCCGCGGCCGTTCTTCTTGCCGTACCAGCCGGCTTCCACGTACTGCCGCAGCAGGGGGCTGGGGCGGTACTTGGGGTCGCCCAGGCCCTTGTGGAGCACCTCGGCGATGTAGAGCACGGTGTCCAGGCCGATGAAGTCCGCCAACTGCAACGGGCCCATGGGCTGGTTGGTGCCCAGCTTCATCGCGGTGTCGATGTCCTCGACGGAGCCCAGGCCCTCCATGACGGCGAAGCAGGCCTCGTTGAGCATGGGGATGAGGATGCGGTTGACGATGAAGCCCGGGTAGTCCTTGGAGACCACCGTCGTCTTGCCCATCTTCTCCGCGAGGGCCCGCGTGGTGGCATACGTCTCATCGGACGTGGCGGCGCCGCGGATGATCTCCACGAGCTGCATCACCGGCACCGGGTTCATGAAGTGCATGCCGATGACGGACTCGGGGCGCTTGGTATACGCGGCGATCCGGGTGATGGGGATGGACGACGTGTTGGTGGCGAGCACGCCGCCCGGGCGCACGATTTCGTCCAGGTCCAGGAAGATGCCGCGCTTGAGGCCCTCGCTCTCCGTCACGGCCTCGACGGCGAAGTCCACGTCCTTGGCGTCGGTGACCTTCGTCACGGTGACGAGGTTGGCCTCGGCGGCCTGCTGCCTGGCGGCGTCGAGCTTGCCCTTCTCCACCAGCTTCTTCAGGCCGGCGCGGATGCGGTCAGCGCCCTTGGCGAGCCCCGCTTCGGAGACGTCCGCCAGCGTGACGCGAAGGCCCGCGACGAGTGCCACCTGCGCGATGCCCGCGCCCATCTGCCCTGCCCCGACGACGACAATGTGTTCCGTTGCCATGGCGTGTACGCACCTCTTGGGTCGGAAAGTGTGAAGAACGTTGTGCCGGCGGCCTTAGCCCACGCCCCCAGGTCGGTCAACGAACTGCGGCGGGCAACTGAAGCTGCCGGACGATGTACTGCCCTTCGCCGACGACGAGCTCCGTCTCCAGGCGCACACGGGCGTCGCTGCCCTCACGTTTCACGAAGAGCGCCGCGTCCCAGGTGCCCTCGGGCAGGTCCACCTTGTACGTGAGCTCAGGCGGTGGTCCCGAGGGGAAGAACCGCTCCTCTCGCTTGAGGAGCTGGCCTTCCGGGTCGGAGATCTGCAGGTCCACGGCGCGCACGGAGGCCCAGCCCGGGCCCGCGAGCTGGAAGGCGACGTCGCGCTCGGGGGTACCCGTCACCTGCCACAGGTAGAGGCCCAGGGCGACGAGCAGGAGCAGCGGCAGCCGCTTGGCCAGCGCGCTCTTCCGTTCGTTCGGGCGCGGAGGCGGCGCGGCGCTCGAGGGGGACTCATCGGGAGGGGGCGTGTCCGCCACCGTTACTCCTTCTTGGTGCGCTTCGCGCTGGGGCGCTTCGCGTTGAGCTCGGAGATGACCACGCTGGGCGTGGCGGACCGGCGGGACTTGGTGGGCTCTGGGGGGGCTTCCGACTCGGAGGGCTTCTCCTCCTTCTCGGGAGGCACCAGGCGGATCTGCGCCTTGATCTCCACCGTCATGCCGGACATGAGCTTGAGGAACTCGTCGCGGAGCTTCTCGGACTGGAGGAAGCGGCGGAGCTCCTCGGTGACGGCGCGCGTCACCTCGTCCTTGGTCTTCTCGGCCTGGCCGAGGATGAAGCCCAGGGCTTCCTTGGGGAGCTTGAGCTGGCCTGCGAGGTTGCGGATGCCCTCTTCCGTCATGAAGAGGGCACCCAGGCCGGCCACGGCCATGCGGCGGACGAACTCCGGAACGAAGCCCGCGGGCCCGTTGGAGCCACTGGAGCGGTCCTGCCGTTCGTCTTCGTCGAGCAGCGGATCGGGCGGGAAGTCGTCGTTGCCGGCCGGGGCCATGATGTCTCCTCGATAGTTAGCGGGCCTGCATCACCGGCAGCGGAACGCTCTTGATGCTCTGGGCAGACACGCGCCCTGCGACGTTCCGCGCGACTTCCTGGAAGGCCTTCGCCTCCGGGCTGTCCTTGGCCCCCACGACCACCGGAACGCCGGAGTCTCCAGACTCCCGCACCTTCAGGTCCAGCGGGATTTCACCGAGGAATGGAATCCCGAACATCTGCGCGGCCTTACGGCCGCCGCCGTGGTTGAAGATGGCCGTGGTGTGCGAGCAGTTCGGGCAGACGAACTGGCTCATGTTCTCCACGATGCCCAGCACGGGGATGTGGACCTTGTCGAACATCTGCTTGGCGCGAACCACGTCCGCGAGCGCCACGTCCTGCGGCGTGGTGACGAGCACGGCGCCTGCGGCCCGGACGGACTGGGACAGCGTGAGGGCCACGTCACCGGTGCCGGGCGGCAGGTCGAGGACGAGGTAGTCGAGCTCGCCCCAGTTCACGTCCCGGACGAGCTGCATCAGCGCGCCGTGGAGCATGGGGCCGCGCCAGATGAGCGCCTGGTCGGCCTCCACGAGGAAGCCGATGGACATGACCTTGAGGCCGTGGGCCTCGAGCGGGTTGAGCGACTTGCCGTCCGGGCTGACGGGGCGCTTGTCGCCCAGGCCGGTCATCAGGGGGACGGACGGGCCGTAGAAGTCCGCGTCGAGCAGGCCCACCTTGGCGCCGTGCTGGGCCAGGGCCGTGGCGAGGTTGAGGGCGACGGTGGACTTGCCCACCCCGCCCTTCCCCGCGCCGACGAGGATGATGTTCTTCACCTGGGGGAGCAGCGCGCCAGCGGGCATGCCCCCGCCGGCCGGCCGGACCCGGGCGCCCCACTCGATGTCGAAGGACTTGAGGCCGGGGACGGCCTTGAGGGCGGCCTCGGAGTCGGCCTGGATCTTCCCCTTCATGGGGCAGGCAGGCGTGGTGAGCTCAATCTTGAGTTTCGCGGTGTCCCCACTGACGTGGATGTCCTTCACCATTCCCGCCTTCACGAGATCGATGTGAAGCTCGGGATCCATCACCTTCGACATCGCAGCGAGGATGTCGGCCTGGGTAACGCTCATCAGGACACCTGAAACCTTTGGAAAACGGGCGGTTGTCAGCCGCCAACGGGCGCGGAATCTGCCAGCCCAGGGGGGGCTGTCAACGTCGTTTAACGGGGCTGTACGCCCAGCGCACCCTGTAGGTCCCAGGCTCGGCCGCCTACTGTCGGCCCGCTGAACGGGCCTATCAGGAGCGCTGGTGTGGGCCCAACGGCCGGAGGGACGTGGGCCCGGTGCGTTACTCAATTTAACAAAGACCTCATGCTCATCGCGCCCGCTCTTTGCGTCCACTCAAGGTTCGCCCCCCCAAATATCGAGGCTACGAATCGTCCGTGACGCAGTTGTTCCCTATCTGCCATGGGGTGATCTGCCCCGTTCTTCGGGCCACGAGTTACGAGAGCCCTGCGGCGCTGCTGATACCGTGCTTGGGGAATGATGCAGCAGGGGCGGTATGGGTACGGCAAGCTCCGGCCTCCGCGGGCGTCTTGTATCCCAGACGGCTGTGCGGACGATTCTCGTTGTAGTCGCGCCGCCACTCCTCGATGAGGACGACAGCCTCCCTCCTGGTGGCGAACCACTCCGCTGACAAGCACCCGTTGCGGAAGCGACCGTTGAAGCTCTCGTTGGTGCCGTGCTGCCAGGACTTACCCGGGTTGCTGCAGGCCGTTTGGATGCCGCTGGCCTCCAGCCACCTGCGCAGGGCCTTGGCGATGAACTCTAGGCCGTTGTCGCTCCTCAGGTACTTCTTGCGCATGCCCAGCGGCTCCTTCGCCGCGGGACTCGCCGTCGCCACCACCGGCAGCAGACGCACCGCCTCGACAATTTTCGCCCAGCTGACGTCGACGCCGGTAAACCCACGGCTGCAATGTGCTCAACCGTGGTGTAGCCCCCATTTCGAACGGACAGGTCCCTAACGCATAGGACCAGCCTAGAGATGGACACGAAGGCACTCGAAGTAGAAGTCATCCCACCGGCTCGCCCTGGTCGCCGACGACGCTTCAACGCCGAGGAGAAGCAACGGTTCCTGGCAGAAGCGGAGATGGCCGGGCAGAGCATCTCCTCGGTGGCCCGTCGCTATGGACTGTCGGCGAGCATGTTGTTCCACTGGAGGCGACTGGCGGAGGAGGGCTCGATGTCCAGCCTAGGCGCAGACGAGGCGGTAGTCCCAGAGTCCGAAGTGAAGCGGCTGCAGGCCCAGGTGAGGGAGCTGGAGCGGCTGCTGGG
>NZ_FNAJ01000012.1:0-143608 GCF_900101905.1 Myxococcus virescens
GCAAGTCTCTCGTCTCCCTGCGCATGAAGCGCCCCGGCGCCCGCTGGAAGGAGGCGTCCGGCCAGCACATCCTGGACTTGCGCGCCCTGGTGCTCTCCGAACGGTGGGACGCAGCCATGCACCTCACGCTTGCACCGCAGAGGGCCGAGGTGCGGCGCGCAGCTTGATCAGGATGGGAGCCACACCCTGCTCAACAGGCAAGATGTGATGGGCCTCGACCCGATAGGGATGGGTCTCCGCCTTGAGCGTGATGGTGCCATCCTTGCGCTGGTCTAGGTACATCTTGCGAACGTTGGTCTCGCCATGACCTCCCTTGGCCCATGGCTCCAGGTTCTTCCCGTGCAGGGTATCCCGTAGCTTTTGGCCCTGGCGCGACACGTTCCCCGTTCCCTTTGGGTTGTACTCCGAGTCGAGGTCCTTCTCGTGTCCCTCGCAGTTGGACCACTTGCACTTCTTCTTGTCCGGGGCCTCTTCCTCGTCGGCCTGCTTCGCGGCAATCCCGGTGGCACCATCGAACTGATTGGGCATGGTGAGCCTCAACCCATGATGTTCTTCTTGTTGTGGAAGAGGGGGGCACCCATGCGACACACGTTCTTGCCTTCGAACTTCACGTCGAAGGAATAGAGCATGAATTCCGCCTCGCCCTTGGTCGAGCCACTCACGACGCCCCCTGCGGAACCGGCTTCGTCGCCCGCGGTGAGGCTGTACTTCGCGCCCTTGACCATTGGCATTTTTCCCTCGACCACGACGGATTTGGGGCCCTTCGCCGTATCGCTGGACTTGCCAATGTTCGGGTAGGGAATGGGGACGGGCCCGGAGGGCGTTGGCGTCTTGCATACGTCGGGGAAGACCGTGTTCATGCCTCCGCTTCCCTGATGCACCACGCCTCGGAAATTGACGAAGACCGAACTTGCCATTGGCGCTGCCCCTATGACGGCATGGGTTCACTGCTCACGAGGGTGGCGGCGCGCGGAGCAGTTTCTGAAGAACACCAAGCAAGGCATGGTCCGGGCAAGTGGCCTCTCTTCAGTCCGAGCGCCGCGAGTCCAACGAGGACCGGGCCAGTCGCCGCCCCGAGGTCTCCGAAGCAATCCGCGGGGTGCTCCATGCGCAGTTCCGGGTGCAGGGCCTCTCGGTTGCGGATGAAGGCCACGCCCCATTCTTTTGCCCCGAAGCTCTCGCCGTTCAAGCTCGCGAACACGGCTCGAACCGGAAGGCCAGAGGCCCCCTCGACCGCGGCGCGGACTGCATCTGCCAGTCCATCGCCCAGGTATGGCTTTTCGCTATACCGATGTCCCTGTTCCTCTCCCAGGCCCGGAGATGACACATAGGCAATGGCCGTGGAGTTCGGGAGGGTTCTCTGCGAGGACAGCAAGAGAAACCCAGCGCCTTCGCCTGGCACGAAGCCATCCAAAACCTCCTCCGCATGAACCCGTCCCTCCTGGTCCAGCATACCGAGCACTCCGGCGTCCACATGGCTGTCGATGCCTCCAACCAGGACCGCGCGCGCCGTACGGGTCTGCAGCAAGGTGAGGGCGGGTGTCTGTGTGTGCAGGGTGTATGTTTTGTATTGGACGCTAATGTTTGGCTCTGCGGGGTAGCGCCATCGGGCGCATGATGGTCATTCCTCCTGCGAGTCGGCAGAGAAGGTGAGCGTCTCGTGGAGGGCCCGCGGCATTGCGGTGTCACGGGCCCCGTCGCGCGTGGCACGACATGCGGCATCAGGGGGATGTTCGCGCGGAGGTGCCGGATGGTGCCGAGCGGGCTGCACGGCACCATCGGCCGGAGTGTCTTCCGTCTGCCTAGAGCGACCGGCTGGCGATTTCCGCCAGCTCCGCGTCTGTCAGCGCCAGGGGATTGGCCTTCATGCTGCTGGCCTCCTTGGCCTTCGCCACCAGCGCGGGCACCTGGGCCTCCGTCAACCCGTAGCGTCCAAGCCCCGGCACGCCCAGCGCCGCGCGAAGTTCGTCCACCCACGTGACGGCGTCCTCGGCCCTTGCATCCACCCGCCCCGTCAGCAGCGCCGCCAACTCCTGCACCCGGGGCAGTGATGGATGCGTTGGCGCACGGGCCCGCAGCGCGCGCAGGTTGACGTCCAGTACCGCGGGCAGCAGCGCCGCGCATACCGCGCCGTGGGGCGCGTCGAACATGCCACCCAGGGGCGCGGCGAAGCCGTGCACCACGCCCAGGCCGGCATTGGCCAGACACAGACCGCCGAAGAGACTGGCCAGGGCCAGGTCCTCGCGGGCGGGCGCATCCGGACCGTCCAGCACCGCGCGCCGCAGCGAGCGGGCCGACCTTCGCAGGCCCTCGCGTGCCAGCGCGTCCGTCAGCGGGTTGGCGCGCGCGGAGAGGAAGGGCTCGATGAGCTGCGACAGCGCATCCATCCCACTGGACGCGAGCACGGCGGCGGGCGCCCCCGTGAGCAGGTCCGGGTCCACCAGCGCCACGCGCGGCAGCATGTGTGGACTGCGCAGGCTGGCCTTCGCCTTCGCGTCCTTCGAGCCCAGCACCGCGTTGCGCGTCACCTCGGAGCCCGTGCCAGCCGTGGTGGGGATGGCCATGAAGGGCAGGGACGGGCGGGTGAGCGGCTGGCCCCGGCCAATGACTTCCAGGTAGTCCAGCGGGTCGCCCCCGTTCGCGGCGAGCGCGGCAATGGCCTTGCCCGCGTCCAGCGCGCTGCCTCCGCCCAGGGCCACCACCACATCACAGCCTGCTTCCGCGACGCGCGCGGTGCCTTCGCGAGCACGCTCCACGGTGGGCTCGCCGTCTACGGAGAAGACAGTCACCCCCAGGCCCAGGCGCTCCAATGCGTCGTGGAGGGGCCGTGCGCGGGAGGGATTCGCGCCGGTGACGAGCAGCACCCGGGAGCCCCCGAGGCCGCGGATGGCCTCCGGCGCTTCGGTCAGGCGGCCCGGGCCGAAGAGGACGCGGGTGGCGGTGGCGAACTCGAACGAGGAAGAAGCGCTCACGTCCGTCACCACCCGGCGTCTTCAGGGAAGCGGTTGACGAACTTCCGGCTGGTGCGGGGCTCCGCCATCATCGGCGCCACGGTGTCGCGCCAGGTGAGGTAGTGCGCCGTCTCCTTGTGCGCGGCGGGGGCCTGCGGCGTCCGGTACGCCTCCACCAGCACGAAGCGCGTGGGGTCCTCGGCGTCCTGCAGGACGTCGAAGCGGGCAATGCCAGGCTCCTTCACGCTTTCTCGCGCATTGGCGAGCGTGGCCTGGTGGAAGGCGTCCACGTGCTCCTGCTTGACGTGGACCTGGACGTGAACGACGAGGAGACTGTGGGACATGCCCCGGAAACTACTCCGGGCCGGGGCCGCGTGGGGACGCGACCTCCGGCCCGGGTGGGGGCAGGCGTGTTGGCTGCCCGTCAGTCCCTACGGGGCCTTGAGGACCGCCGTCGGGCTGATGACGTCTTCCAGCTTGCGGGCCATGGTCCACCCGTCGTGGTAGACGATGCCCACGGGGCTGATGGTGTCATTCCGGTACAGGCCGACCTTCAGGTAGTTGAGCTGACCCTTGTACTGCGTGGCGATGTAGCGCTTGGGCAGCACCACCTTGCCGTCCAGGTACAGCTCCACGAAGCCCACCTTGGAGTCCGGCGACCACTTCACGTGGAAGATGAAGTCCAGCCAGCGGCCGCGAACCAGCGGCGTGCGCCAGACGATGGTGCCCGGGTTGCCGCCGATGTTGAGGCGAATCTCCTCGCCGTAGACGTAGAACTCCACCGGAGGCGAACCGGAGTCGCCCTCGTGGTGCCACTGGGTGAAGAGCTGCCACGTCTTCGCGCTGGGGAAGCTCGAGTCGAACATGGTGCTGAAGCGGTAGTAGTACTCGGAGCCCGTGGCCTCGCGCGTCATGCGCACCAGCTCGTTGCGGTTGCCGCTGGAGTTGATGGGGTCGTCGCCCTTGCGCACGGTGGCCTTGAGGGCGTAGCGGCCCTGCCGCGCGGGCGAGCTCACCACCGCCAGCCGGTCCGCGCTCACCATCTGCGTGTGGCTCCACTGGGAGCGGCTGTTGGTCTCGAAGTCACCGACCCACACCACGCTGGCGCCGGTGCCCGGGGGCGGCTGCTCCGGCGTGGGATCCGGGTTGGGGGTGGGGTCGGTGGGCGTCGACGTCGTGGACGAGCAGGCACGCGCCTCGGCGATGCTGGCCCATTCATTGACGTTGTTGCTCAGGAAGGTGACGCGAACCCGGCGCGTGTTGACGGCCTTGAAGCTGTACGTCTCCGCGGCGGCCGTGGTGCCGCTGCTCTTACCCGAATAGACCTGTGTATAGGTATAGCCATCCGGTGAGACAGAGACGAAGAACTCATTCGTGCGGGTATTGCCCTGGTGCCACGCGACGGAGACACCGGCGACCTGCTGGATGGAGCCCAGGTCATAGTCAACCCAAGAGCCCCGGCCGCTCCGGCTCCAGCGCGTGCCCAGGTTGTCGTCCATGGTATTGGCTGGGACGTTCCCGTCGTGGCCGTTGGAAATCACCGACCGGGCCGTCAGCGCGGTGCAACCGGGGGTGGTCAACGCCGCGGCGCTGACCGCGGAGTTGCCGAGGGCGTCGAATTCGATGGGGGACGCACCGGCTTCAGATGAAACATCATCTTCAGGGGCGCCGCAGCCCGTGCTGCTCATACCGAGCAGCGTTCCAACCAGCAGGAGGGTCTTCTTCATTGGGGGGCTCTCTGGGAACTAAAGACAGACGAGGGGGAGTCCGCGCCGTGGGGGGACGGGCGGGGGGGTGCTTGGCTTTGCTAGGTGGGCTTCTCCAAGGTCACGGCGGGTCGCTGCCGTGTCGAGCTCTCAACGAGCATCCGTCAAAAGTATTTCGTATTCAACACGCGATTTCGCGCCTGCTTGCTCTCCAGGCGCCAGCCGGGGCGTACCTTGTTTCTGTTTCATTCGGCGTGATTGGAATTGTCTGTCATTGTGCGATGCGGGCACTGGAATCGCGCTGGGCGTGAGACTTTCGATGCACTGCGGGCCTGGGCGGGCGCCGGAGTGCACTGCGACGCGAGTCGGGGGTGTGCGGTGGGGAGCGAACAGTCCCACACCCCTGGCGGTCGGAGGCGCCAGGTGCATGCCGGCGCTACAACACCCCGGGTCGTACCGGCGACGCGAAGGACCGGCGCTCGACTCACACAGCGTCATCCTTCAGGGAGGTGACCATGAACCCGGCTTCGGGCTCGTGCGTTGCGTGTGGGGCGCGTTTCCTGGGAGGCGTACTGGCGTGCCCGCGGAGCGCGGCGGGGGTGCCCCGGGACGCGCCGGTCCGCCGATGGGCGCCAGGGTTGTGTCACCCGCCGCTGGTGGGCCGTGTCGCGGTGCTGAAGCGGCTGATGGGGCTGGCGGAGGATGTCCGGCGCGGGTTGGGACGGGCGGTGTGGTTGATGGGGGAGGCGGGGATGGGCAAGACGCGCATCAAGGACGCCTTCGTGGAGTCCCTGGCCTCGGATGGCTTCGAAGTCTGGGAAGGCAGTGGCCTGGCGCTGCCGGGCGCACCGGCGGGCATCTTCCGGGAGCTGCTGGACGCCACGCGGGCGCTCAGCCCGCCCGCCGGGACGGGCCGCGTGTCCAGCGCGGACGCGGAGCGAATCCAGCGCTTCCTGGAAGGCCGCGAGCGCCAGGGCATTCCGGCGAGCCTCGCCTCCGAGCGCACCGCCCTCTTCGACTCCCTGTGCCACGCGCTGATGCCCCACCGCCGTCCGCGCCTGCTGGTGCTGGAGGACTGGCAGCATGGGGACGCGCTCAGTCATGCGCTGGTGGAGGAGCTGGTGTCGCGGCTGTCACACACGCCGCTGCTGTTGCTGGCGCTCCAGCGCCCCAGTGGCACGGCGCCGGCGCCTCTCACGGCGGAAGTCCTGACGGTGGGGCGGCTGGGGCCCGCCGAGTCCGCGGCGCTGCTGGAGGGCCGGCTGCGGAACCGGGGGACACTGACGCCCGCGGCCCGGGTGGCGCTGCTGCGCGGCAGTGCCGGACACCCGCTGCACCTGCTGCACGCGGTGACCCTGCACGAGGAGCAGTCCGAGCGGGAGGTCCCACTCACGGGCGAGGCGGTATATGCGGCGCGGCAGGCCTTGCTGCCCCCGGCACAGCGGGAGGTGCTGCGGGCGGCGTCGGTGCTGGGCCCGTCGTTTCCCCGGGCGGTGCTGGTGGCGTTGGCGGGTGGGGTAGGGCCGTTGGCGCTGCTGGAGACGGGGGGCTGGCTGCGCTCCGTCGCGGGAGGCCGGTACACGTGGGCGGTGGAGCCCGCCCCGGGCGTCGACGAGCTGCCGGAGGCGGAGTTGCCCGCGGCACACCGGCGGGCCGCGGAAGCCTATGAGGCCCTCCCGGAGCCGCTGCGTCAACGCGCCTGTATGGAGTTGACGCGGCAATGGCTGTCAGCGGAGGAATCCTCCCGGGCACTGCCTTATCTGGTATCACTGGCAGGCTGGAACCTGGCGGCATTGGAGCCGGGGCCCGCCATGGCTGTGTATCGCTTCGCGCTGGGATTGGCGAACGCGCTCAAGCCAGACGCCGCGCGGGAGTGGCAGCGGAGGCTCTGGGAATACATGGGCGACGCGCACCGGCTTGCGGGCGAGCCCGCGGAAGCGGACGCCGCATGGCATACGGCGCGGAAGCTGGATGATGAGGGGTTGGCGTCTCCCGCGGGGGACCGGGCCCGGCGTCTGTTCAAGCGGGCGTCGGTGGTGCTCGCGCTCGGCAGGTATGAGGAGGTGCTGGGGCTCGACAGGGAGGGGCGCCGGGATTGTCTGTCCGCGGCGCCGCTGTTGTCGGTGTCGCTGGACGCGCTGTCCGCGTTGGCGCTGTCCGCGCTAGGGCGGTTCGAGGAGGCGCGCGCGAGGATTGTCCTGGCCCGCGAGCAGTTGCAGCAGGCGGTCCGCGAAGACGGCCCCGCGTGGGCGGGCGTGGAGGCGCTGCTCCACCGGGCCATGGGCAGCGTGCAGCTCGGGCTGGGATTCCCGGAGGCCGCGGCGTCCGAATTCGCTCAGGTCCTGCGCTGGAGCGAGCGCGCGGGGGATACGTGGGAGCACTCCACCGCGCTGCTGAACCTGGGCGATGCGTATTCGCGGGCAGGTGACAGGGAGCGCGCGGCGCACTTCTTCCAGCTCGCGCTCGAGCTGGACTCCCGCACGGGAGACCGCCGGGGCATGGCCTACACGCACCATGGCCTGGCGCTGCTGCATACGCGCGCGGGCGCGCCCGAGCTGGCGAAAGAGGACGCACTGCGAGGACTCCAGTTGGCGTCCATGCTGGAGGATCGGCGCCTCCAGTCGTTGCTCCGGTGCGTGCTGGGGCGGGCCCAGTTGCAACTGGGCGAGTTGGATGAAGCCGGACGTCAGCTCCAGCTCGCGGCGAGAGATGCGTCCGCCGCGGGAGCCCGCCTGGAGCTGCTTCAGGCGGAGGCGTGCCTGCGGGTGCTGGAGGCGCGGCGCTGAGCGTCAGGGGCCCATGGGGCCGCGAAGATGCACATTCGCCATGCGCTGCACTCCTCGCTACCCCAGGGCGGCGAGGCGTGAAATTGTTCATGTGTGATCGAAATCGGGACCATCAAGGCATTCGAGCGGCACCTCTCGGCGGGCGTCGGGTTCGCCAACGTCATCATCCAAGGGCTGGATCTACGGCGGTACACCCAGGAACTGGCCTCCGCCAAGCTCGTGGGCGCCGTCTTCCTGGGCTGTGAGCTGGAGAAGGATGCGCTGAAGGCCACCGTGGAGCATGGGGCCATGGTGTTCCCGCCCATCTCCGGCGTGCCCTATCAACCCTACCGTGGCGCGCTGTACACGCCGGAGGAGCTGTACGCGGGCTTCGACCCGGCTCAGCCGGAGTCCTACGCGGACACGCCGGATGCGCGCATCTACGCGCACTGGGCGGCGAACGGGCGCGGCAGTCCTCCCGCGCTGCTGGAGACGCTGGCGCAGCGGCTCCACGACCACTCGGTCACGGAGGCCATGCAAGGATTGCTGTACCGGTCCGGGGGCGTGCGCAAGGTGGTGGCCATCATGGGCGGCCACTCCATGAAGCGCGGCCAGTCGGACTATCGCGCGGTGGCCTCCCTGGCGCGCGAGCTGGCACGCCGTGGCTTCTTCATGGTCAGCGGCGGTGGCCCAGGCGCCATGGAGGCCACGCACGTGGGCGTGTGGTTCGCGCGGCGCACGGAGGCGGAGCTGGACGCGGGACTGGCCCTGCTTGCGCAGGCGCCCAGCTACACGGACCGCGAGTGGCTCTCGCGCGCCTTCGACGTTCGCCGGGCATTTCCCCTGGGCAAGGACGACCTGCCGTACTGCGCCAGCCTGGGCATCCCCACGTGGCACTACGGGCATGAACCGCCCAACCCCTTCGCGACGCACATCGCGAAGTACTTCGCCAACAGCGTGCGGGAAGACGGCCTGCTGACCATCGCCAAGGGCGGCATCATCTACTCGCCCGGCAGCGCGGGCACCATCCAGGAAGTGTTCCAGGACGCGTGCCAGAACCACTACAACTCGGTGGGCGTCATCAGCCCCATGATCTTCCTGGGCACCGAGTTCTGGACGCGCACCCGGCCCGTGTACCCGCTGGTGCACCAGCTCGCGCAGGGCTACGACTATGCGCGCTACCTCATGCTCACGGATTCGCAGGAGGAGGTCGTCCGGGCGCTGGAGGCGTTCGACCGCGAGGCGCATCCGTTCCTCTGACCGCCCGCTGCTTCGCCGGGAATCTCCGACTCCCCCGCCTTCCAACGGGCAGGCTCGGGGGCAGGGGCCCGGCGAATCCGCCTGGACGCGGTCGCCCCACTGCGTTGTCGCTGTTCGACACAGCCGGGGCGGCGTATCCTCGCCTCGGGAAGGAGTGCTCGGATGCGGCCCCGGGCCGTCTTCTTCGACTTGGATGACACGCTGATTGACCGCGCGGGCGCCTTCACGCGCTACGTGGACACCCTCGTCTCCCGTTACCTGTCGTTGCTCTCCGAGGCTCGGCGTGCCGAAGCCGTGCTCTGGATGCACGAGGTGGATGGGCGTGGCGGCGCGTCCCGGAGCGCGTTCTGCCAGCAGGTGACGAAGGCGTTCCCATGCCTGGGCCTCACGCCAGACGCGCTCTGGGAGGACATGGCGTCGCGCCTGCCTCTGCTCGTCGAGGAGGACGCGGGCGTCTGTGATTGGGTGGCCTCCGTGGCCCGCAGCCGGCCGGTGGCGGTGGTGTCCAATGGTTCGGCGCGGGTGCAGCGCACGAAGCTGGCCCGCGCGGGGCTCGCGAAGGTCCTGCCGGATGTCTTCCTCTCCGGCGAGGTGGGCGCTTCGAAGCCGGATGCCCGCATCTTCGAGGCCGCGCTGGCCCACGTCGGACGTTCGCCGGAAGAGGTACTGCACGTGGGCGACGACCCGGAGCGGGACGTCGTGGGCGCCGCGCGGCTGGGGATGGCTACTTGCTGGGTGTCTCATGGCCGGCCGTGGCCCTCCGCGCTGCCTCCGCCCATGTTCACGGTGGAGTGCATCCCTTCGCGCATCGACGACATCGCCGGAGTGCTCACGCGATGGACATGAACGCGGTGGTCGGCACGCACGACCTGCTCTTCATCACCCTGGATACCCTGCGCTACGACGTCGCCGAGGCGCTCGCGGCCCAGGGGCGCACGCCGAACCTCTCCGCGCTGTTGCCCGGAGGCCGGTGGGAGCAGCGTCACTCTCCCGCGAGCTTCACGTACGCGGCGCACCACGCCTTCTTCGCGGGCTTCCTGCCCACGCCCGCGACGCCGGGGCTGCATCCCCGGTTGTTCTCGATGCGCTTCGAGGGCAGCGAGACGACGGCCTCGGGCACCTGCGTGCTGGACGCGCCGGACCTCGTCACCGGGCTGGCGGGCCGCGGGTACCACACCATCTGCATTGGCGGCGTGGGCTTCTTCAACAAGCGTAATCCGCTGGGCAACGTGCTCCCCGGGCTCTTCGCGGAGAGCCACTGGAGCCCCGAGCTGGGCGTGACGGACCCTCGGTCCACCGAGCACCAGGTGGCGCTGGCCGTCCAGCGGCTGGAGGCGCTGCCGCGTGAGCAGCGCGTCTTCCTCTTCATCAACGTGTCGGCGCTGCACCAGCCGAACCGGCACTATGTGCCCGGCGCCAGCCAGGACTCGCGCGAGTCGCACGCCGCGGCATTGGCGTACGTGGACTCGCAGCTCCCTCCGTTGTTCGCCGCCTTGCGGCGCCGGGGCCCCGCCTTCTGCATCGTCTGCTCGGACCATGGCACCACCTACGGCGAGGACGGCTTCACCGGCCATCGCCTGGCCCACCCCGTGGTGTGGACGGTGCCCTACGCTGAATTCCTGCTACCTCGAGAAACCGCACCATGACGCGTCTGGAGCAGATGCTCGAAGGGTCGCCCTATGTGGCGTACCTCTACGGCTACCCGCACAAGACGGCCTACCGGCCCTTCACGCCCGCGCTCCCGTTGGAGTCCGTCTGGGCGGAGGAGCGGCGCGACGCGCTGTTCCTCTACATCCACGTGCCCTTCTGCGAGATGCGCTGCGGCTTCTGCAACCTCTTCACCGCCGCCGGGCCGAAGCAGGACGTGGTGGACGGGTACCTGGGCGCGCTGGTGCGCGAGACGAAGCGGGTGAAGGAGGCGCTGGGGACGGCGAGCTTCGCCCGGGCCGCCATTGGCGGCGGCACGCCGACGCTGCTGGACGTGGCGGGGTTGAACACCGTGTTCGACATGGCCGAGGGCGTCATGGGCGCGGACATGAAGAACATCCCCGTGTCCGTGGAGGTGTCGCCGGAGACGGTGGACGCGCAGAAGCTCCAGGTGCTGCGCTCGCGCGGCACGGACCGGGTGAGCATGGGCATCCAGAGCTTCATCGAGGCGGAGGTGGCCGCGGTGAAACGGCCCCAGAAGACAGCGCAGGTGGAGGCCGCACTGGACCTCATTCGCACCACCGGCTTCCCCACGCTGAACCTGGACCTCATCTACGGCATGGAGGGGCAGACGGAGGAGAGCTTCCTCTACTCGCTGCGCACGGCGCTTCGTTACTCGCCGGAGGAGATTTATCTCTACCCGCTCTACGTCCGGCCGCTGACTTTCCTGGGCAAGAAGGCGCGGGCGTGGGACGACCTGCGCCTCTCGCTGTATCGCGTGGGCCGCGATTTCCTCCTGTCGGAGGGCTACACGCAGGTCTCCATGCGGATGTTCCGTGCTCGCCATGCGCCGGACGCGGGCGGTCCGGTGTATCGCTGCCAGGAGGACGGCATGGTGGGGTTGGGCTGCGGGGCGCGCTCGTACACGGGGCAGGTGCATTACTCGTCTGAGTACGCGGTGGGTTCTCGCGAGGTGCGCTCCATCATCTCGTCGTACAGCGAGCGGACCGAGGCGTCGTTCGGCGAGGTGGGCTACGGCTTCCGCCTGGACTCCGCGGAGCGGCGGCGCCGTTACATGCTGCTGTCGCTGTTGGCCGACGGCGTAGACCTCGCCGTGTACCGGCAGCGCTTCTGCACCGACGCGCTGGAGGACTTCCCGGAGCTGGAGGAGTTGGAGGCGCACGGACTGGCGCGGAAGCACGGTGGCGTGGTGCAGCTCACCGCGGCGGGCGTGGAGCGCTCCGACCTGATTGGCCCCTGGCTGCACTCCGAGCAGGTGCAGGCGATGATGAAGGAGTACGCCTGGCGATGAAGCTCACCGTGCTCTATCGGGGCCCGCTGTCCAGCTGCAACTACGGCTGCGAGTACTGCCCCTTCGGCAAGTGGAAGCACACCGAGGAGGAGCTGGCCAAGGACCGCGCGGACCTGGAGCGCTTTGTCGCGTGGGTGGAGGCGCGCACGCAGGACACGGTGTCGGTGTTCTTCACGCCGTGGGGCGAGGCGCTCATCTGGCCCTGGTATCAAGAGGCGCTGGCCCGCCTGTCACATCTG
Organism: Myxococcus virescens; assembly: GCF_900101905.1. NCBI lineage: Bacteria > Pseudomonadati > Myxococcota > Myxococcia > Myxococcales > Myxococcaceae > Myxococcus > Myxococcus virescens. Next base: position 11,881 of record NZ_FNAJ01000012.1, read on the forward strand.
CCGCATGTGGGGCGACTGGCCATCCAGACGAACCTGTCCTGCAATCTGGACTGGGTGGCCCAGGCGCGCGCGGACAAGCTGGGCATCTGGGCCACGTACCACCCGGAGTGGACCCGGCGGCACCGCTTCGTGGCTCAGTGCGCGAAGCTGACCGAGCTGGGCGTGCGGCACAGCGTGGGCGTGGTGGGGTTCCTCCGCTTCACGGACGAGGCGGAGGCCCTGCGTGCAGAGCTTCCCGCGGACACCTACCTGTGGATCAACGCGGTGAAGGACGGGCAGGAGGAGCCGTACACAGCGGAAGACGTGGCGCGCTTCACGCGGTTGGACCCGCTCTTTCCGGTGAACAACACGCGTCACCCGAGCCTGGGCCGCGCGTGCCGGGGCGGGGAGTCCGTCATCTCCGTGGACGGCGAGGGCACGGCGCGGCGGTGCCACTTCATTGACGAGCCGATTGGCAACATCTACGCGCCGGACTTCGACTCCGCTCTGAGACCCCGGCCCTGCGCGAAGCAGACCTGTGGGTGTCATATCGGGTACGTGCATCTGGAGTACCTGGAGCTGGACCGGGTCTTCGGCTCCGGCATCCTGGAGCGCGTCCCGGCCACGCCCCTGTGGAAGTAACTGGAGCGATTCCCGGCAGCGTGATGTGTGTCCATCACGGGAGCTGACGCAGGGCTTCTTGAATCTCCCACTCGTAGACGGTGAGCCCGTCACGGCGGAGGTTGGGGAGCAAATCGCCGAATGCGTTGGCCTCCAGCACCCGGTGCCCGGCGAAGTGCTCCTCGTACATGAGGTCGATGCCCACGTGGAGGCAGTCATGGCTGCGGGCCACCGTGCGGCAGCTCTCCATGGCATCCGCGAGCTCGTTCCGTGGCACCGCGGCGTGGAAGTCGTCCAAGTCGCCCCGCCAGCCGCCCAGGTGCAGGTTGGTGATGGGCCGCATGCTCTGCCGCACCACCGTGAAGGCTGGCTCGCCTCGGACCATCAACACCCGGCAGTCGAAGTAATCGCCGCCCAGCCGTGCCTTGGGAATCGAGCGCTCCACCTGTGAGCCCTCGCCCAGCAGATACGTGAGGATTTCATCCACCTGCTTTGGGGCCTCGACGCGGCGGACCTTCAGCGAGTTGTACCAGCCCGTCTTCGCCACTTCGATGGTGGTGGTCAGCGTGTCCGCCGAGCGCCCCCGCCGGTAGATGGCGAGGCACGACGCGGAGGAGCCACACGACACCTTCACGAACACCTCGCGGCAGTCCTCCTCCCGCATCCGTTCGCGGAGTGATTCCACGTCCGTGACACCGTCCAGCGGCTCGGGAACCGGCACGCCCAGGGCGGCGTAGCGGCGGGAGGTGATGCGCTTGTCGAAGAGGTCCGCGATAGCGGAGGGCTTCTGGAGGATGCGCCAGCGGGGATGCGCCGCGAAGATGGACTCCAGCTCCGCCAGGACTCGCAAGAACCCCAGGTGGTGCTGCCGGGGGCTGAGAATGCGGCCTCGGTCCACGGGCAGGCGGTCCACCTGCTCCGGCGTCAGGACGGAGCAGCCCTGGCCCACGGCGTCCGCGTAGCCCCGCTTGAGCAGGGCCTTCTCCACGTCCCAGTTCTCGCCCGTGGAGTCGATGCGGACGAACGCCTCCGAGTCCGGCAGGTCCGCCAGGAGCCCCGGCGACGCCAGCAGCTCACGCCAGGGGACGACGTGCGCCGGGGGAAGCCCCTGTCTGGCGAGGGCGTCCTGGAACAGCGTGACGCGCCGGTTCTCCGGGTTGCCGACGAGGATGAACGGAGGCGCGCCCATGATGCCGGACTACTCGCTCACCGCGACGTAGCGACCGCCTTCGTCATCGTCGTAGATCTCGCGCTGGTTCCCCGCCACGACGTCCGGGCACAACGAGGCCAGCAGCTTCACGCCTTTGCGCGTGAGCTGGTTCTGCGACACATCCAGCTTCTTGAGGTGCTTGAACACCGCCGCGTTCGCCGCCAGGACCTCGGCGTCGGTGTCCATCAGCGTGCCCTTCGACAAGTCCAGCGACTCCAACTGCTTCAGCACCTTGGCCTTCGGCAGCACGGTCGCGAGCTCATCGGAGAAGGCCGCGTTGCACAGTCCCAGGTGCTTCAGGTTCGGCAGCCCCGTGGCGTCGAGGATGGGCTGGATGTCACTCGGGCGGAACCGTCCGCCGTACTCCTCGCTGCCGAACCAGACTTCCAACTGCTCCAGCTTCGGCCACTTCGCACTGGCGATGGACTGCACCGCGGGCCGAGGAAGGCCGCCCGACTCCATCGTGAAGCGACGCAGCTCCGGCAGCTCCACCGGCCCCAGGCGTACCTCTCCGCCACGCAGCCTCAAGGTGGTGAGCTGGGGCAGGGCCTTGAGCAGGGGCGCGAGGTTCCCCAGCTTGACCCAGGAGATCTCCGACTCGTCCGGGAAGACGAAGTCACCGATGAACAGCCGCTGAAGCGTCTTCGGCGCCAGCCTGGTGATGACCTTGACGAGGTCGCCGTACTCGTTGTCACCGTCGTTGTCCGGCAGGCCGAGCGTCAGCTCCTGGAGGAACCGCGCGGAGGGGCTGCGGAGCAGCATCGTCAGGGTTTCGACGACGTCGAAGTCGGCGTCCGAGTCGAAACCCGGCGCCGCGACGCGCGCGCCACGGATGAAGCCCAGGTGCCACTCCAGCGTCAGGGCTTTCTCGCCGAGCATCGACGTGAGGCCCACGCCCAGCAGTGTTCCCTGGTGCTTCTTGTACAGGGCCGCGACCTTCCGCTTGAGGCTGGTGGCCTCCGCGCCCTGGGCCTGTCGCTGCGCGTGCTGGAGGGCCATCAGCTCGCCGCGTGGGTCGCCCTGGCCCTGGAGCCAATCGGCGTAGACGAGGTAGCCGTCGTCAGACTCCGGAGCCTGGAGGATGGCGGCCTCCAGCTCCGGGTTCGTCTTGGCCGCGGGCGCCGTGTCCTTCGGCTTGATGCGCGTGTACCCCTTCTTCGTCTTCTCCAGGACCTGCTTCTGGTACGCCTGCAGCGCTTCATACGTCTGCTTGAACTTCTGGGTCTTCTCCTGGCCCTCAGCGCCGATGCGGCCCCAGCGGGTGGTGACGACGGTGTCCTTCCGTTCGATTTCCCAGAACTTGCTCGACGTGCCTTCGGTGTACTCGAAGCGCGGCATGGTGTGACCCCCTGGAGTGCGCCGTGACGCTACTCGCCCACCGCGGAGTAGCGGTACTCCTCTTCGTAGTCGCGCTGGTTGCCCACGTTGGCGTGGGGAATCGCCTTGGACAGCAGCGACTGGCCTTCGTCCGTCAGCGTGTTCTCCGTGACGTCGAGCTGCTTGAGGTGGGCGAAGGCCGCCGCCTTGTCGGCCAAGGCGCGCGCGCCCTCGTCGGACAGGGTGCCCATGGAGATGTCCAGCGTCTCCAACTGCGGGAGCACCTTCGCGGTGGGCAGCGCCTGGGCGAGCGCGTCCGTGAACTCGGAGTTGCGCAGGCCCAGCTGCTTGAGGTTCGGCAGGCCCTTGCCGTCGAGGATGGGCTGGATGTCCTCCACGCCGCCCTCCGCGCCGTAGTTGTCGCTGCCGAACCACACCTCCAGGCGCTCCAGCTTCGGCCACTTCGCGTTGGCGATGGACTTGACGGCCGCCAGCGGCAGGCCGCCTGTCTCCACCGTGAACTCGCGCAGCTCGGGCAGGTCGATGGCGCCCAGCTCCAGCTCACCGCCGCGCAGCCGCAGCTTGCGCAGGTCGGGCAGCACCTTGAGCAGGGCGGAGATGTCGGTCAGGTGCGTCCAGGAAATCTCGGTGTCGTCCGGGTACTCGAAGTCGCCGATGAAGAGCTCCTGAATCGTCTTCGAGCCCCCGGCCTCGACGAGCGCCTGGATGGTCTCGCCGTATTCGTTCTCACCGTCGAAGCTCGCCATGCCGATGGTGAGGCTGCGGATGAAGCGCGCGGAGGGGTGCTTGAGCAGCGCCCCGGCCGTCTCCGGGACATTGAAGTCAGAGTCGTATTCCTTCTGGCCCACGCGCGCGGAGCGGATGAAGCCCAGGTGCCACTCCAGGGACAGCTCCTCTGACTTCACCCCGGCCGCCAGCTCGCCGAGCAGCAGCGTCTGGTACTTCTTGATGTGCGCGGCGGCCTTGCGCTTCAGGTCGCTGGCCTCCGTGCCGCTGGCCTGGGAGGCCGCGTGCTGGATGGCGATGAGCTCGCCGCGCGGGTCGCCCTGGCCCTGGAGCCAGTCGCTGTAGACGAGGTACGCGTCCACGTTGTCCGGGTCCTTGAGGATGGCGGCCTCGAGCTCCGGATTGGATGCGGGCTCTTCACCCCCACCGCCTTCGGAATCGTCATCGTCGCCCTTGCCGGCCAGGACGTAGCCCTTCTTCTCCTTCTCCCGGACGAGCTTGTCGTGCTCCTTCTGGGCCTCGGCGGGAGAGCCGAAGGTCTGGGTCTTCTCCTGGCCGTCGGTGCCGATGCGGCCCCAGCGCGCGGTGAAGCTGTTGCCGGAGAGGTTGATTTCCCAGAACTTGCTGGAGCTGCCTTCCTTGAACTCGTACCGCGGCATGGCCCGTCCTTCGTCCGTTGCGCCGGGTGGGGCGCGTTGTGAGACGGACGCTAGAGAAGCCCTTGCGCAAGCTCAAGCGTTACGCCGACCCAGGCCTCCCAAGGGTCGTTGTTGAGAGCGGCGCCCATCGGCGCTTCCGACTTTCGAGAATCCAGGTCTTCTCGCTTGTCTCGGATGGTCCGCACGCGAGGGGAGGGGCCGCTGAGGTCGAGCACGTGCCGCTCGACCCGGGAGGCGCCGGGATGAGACATCTTCTCGACTCGACTGCTTGCGTCGAGCAGCACCAGGTCCACCCGCGCGCGCTTCGCACGCGCTTCCGCATCCGCCAGGACGTCGTCGAGCGTGGCGGCGGTGACGACCTCCGCCGTGCCTCGGGCGCGCCACTCGCGCAGCAGCAGCTCGCAGAGGCCGCGTTCAGCCTCCAGGGGCGCCGAGCCGTCATGGGCGTGCAGGAAGACGGCGCGAAAGTGGAGTTCCTCGCTGCCCAGCCAGAGGGAGAGCCGCCGCACGAGGCAGAGCAGCAGGCCCAGCGACACCACGACGCGCTGCCAGCGGACCCCCGCGTCCTTCACGCGCGCATCCACGAGGTCCGGCGGCAGGACGAAGGTGATGACGCGCCGGCGGCGAACGGAGATGCTCTCGTCGCGCGTGTAGTAGAGGAGTTCGCCCTCCACATAGCGCACGTCGAAGAGGTCGAGGTTGGGTTCGTCCTCCATGTAGACCAGCTCGGAGGTGACGAGGTTCTCCAGGCTGCCCACGTTGGACACGGAGGAGAATCCACCTTGTGGGAAGGCGGCCTCGTCCTCCAACGCCATGGGGAGCGGTGCGGTGCTCACCGGGCGGGCGCGGAGCTTGGGCGGCAGGGTTCGCGACAGGGCCTCCGCCGCCTCCACGGCTTGCTCCAGGGCCATCCGCTGCGCCTTGCCCTGGAGGTGTTCCAGGTTCTCCAGCGTGAAGGACTCCGCGTCGCCGAGCAGGGCATGGGCACGCCGGGCCGCGCTCGCCATGGCTTCGTAGCCTTCAGTGAGCCGGTCCAGCGCGGTGCTGGTTCCTGACTCGCGCAGGGCTGTGTAGCCCGCCTGGAGCAACTCCGAGGGTGGACGCTCCAGGACGCGCCGGGCCAGGGCGGGGCTCACCGGGCTTCCCGCGGTGAAGCCCATGCGGGTCAGGACGCGCGCGACGAGGAAGGCGACGCCTCGCGGCCGGAGCGTCTCGGGCAACCGTGCGAGGGCGGCGGAGACCGCCTCCAGATGGGGCTCCGCGGCCAGGCGTGCCAGTACGTGGTCGTCATACGCGCGCACCGCCGCGCGCAGCCGAGGCTGGGTATCGGGAACGGGCGCGGAGGGCGCGAGCGGAACCCCCGCGACGAGCCGGCCGAGGTCCGCGATGAACGCGGGTGGGGGCAGGGCAGGCGACTCCGCGAGCGTGGCGAGGAGCCACGGCACGGCCGAGGTCAACGCGTCGGCCGTGAGGTCCTCGTGCCGAATCAGGCACAGCCCCGCGCACAGCCAGCGCTCCGTGTCCTGAGGGCTTCTCAGCTCCGTGCTCATCCGCGACTCACGAGAGGCCCAGCAGCCGGGGCACCTTCTCCTCCAGCAGGTCGATTTCTTCCCGCGTCTCGCCCAGGTACGAGAGGAGCTGGAGGTCCTGCCGCTCCACCGCGCCGCCGTGGAAGATCCACGCCCGCGTCCGCAGCAGGCGGTAGAGCTTCACCAGCTTGCGGTCGCTGATGAACACGCCGTCCTCGCGCGTCAGCGTCTGCACCACGCGGCGGAATTCGCGCAGCAAGTCATCGCGGAAGAACAGGTCGCGGTCGCGCAGCTCCCGGCCATCCGGGCCCGTCTCGCGCTTGCCCATCATCAGCGTCAGGTAACGGTGGGCCTTGAGCACGTCGTCCAGCGTGGCGTGCCCTTCCGCCCAGGGTTTCTGGTTCATCTCCCGGTGCGTCTGCGAATCCAGGCCGGAGTCCAGCAGCTCCAGGAAGTAGCGGTCCTGCACCGGACGGCACGCGGCCTTGAGGCAGAAGCGGTCCTTGAGCGCGCCCAGCTCGGCGTGCTCGGGCAGCTCGTTGGTGGCGGCGAAGAGCACCTTCAGCTTCACCGGCTGCGGCGCGCCGTCCTGGTAGAACTTGCGCTCGTTGATGACGGTGAGCAGCGCGTTGAGGATGGCGGAGCTGGCCTTGAAGACCTCGTCGAGGAAGACGAGCCGGGCCGTGGGCAGCTTGCCGCCCTCGCGCCGGATGTAGCGGCCCTGGCGCAGCAGGTTGATGTCGATGGGGCCCAGCACCTCCGACGGCTCGGTGAAGCGCGTCAGGAGGTACTCGAAATAATCCTCGTTGGGGATGCGCAGCGCGTCCCGGAACTTGAGGACCAGGTCCGACTTGGCCGTGCCCGGTGGGCCCACCAGCAGCAGCGGCTCCTGCGCCACCGCCGCCACCGTCATCAGGTCCACCAGGGTCTGCTTGCCCACGAAGTGACGGCCCAGCGCCAGGCGGAAGCGGTTGAGGCGCTCGCGAAGGCCGTGGGCCTCGCTCGAGAGCGCGTCGAACGTCAGCTCGGAGATGGCGGGAAGACTGCTCATGTGCGCTCCTCCAGCTCCCGATGGATGCGCCGTCGCACCAGGAATTCGTCTTCGTCGAGCCAGCTTCGCGCACGCGCTCCGGTGCCTTGCGCCACCTCCACGTGGCCCTGCACCAGCGCGTCCGCCAGCTCCACCACGGAGAGGCAGAAGTGGCTGTTGGTGTTGTAGCTGTCCGTGATGATGGGCAGCCCTTCCGAGATGCGCGCCAGCCCCGGAAGCGCCAGCTCCACGGGGGCATGTGCCAGGGCGCTCGCGAGGCTGCGCATCAGCGCCAGCCGCTCAGGGAGTCCGCCCTTCGCAGCGCCCAGTGACTCGAAGGCGGCGTCGAACACGTCGACGGCCTCGGCCGTGCGCCCCTGCATGGACAGGCCCGCCGCCACGCCGAGCCGCGCCGTCAGCGGTGTCTTGGGCCCCGTCAGGCGTTCTTGCGCCGCGTCCACCAGCTCGGCGGCTTCGCGAGACAGGCCGACCCGGCGCAGGCCGCGCAGGCTCACACCCAGGATGCCCTGACCCCAGGCGGGCGACGTGGGGGCCAGCGCCGTGAGCACCTTGCGCAGCCGCGCCGCCAACGTCATCGCGTGGTCCGCGCGGCCGAAGAGGGCCGCCAGCGTCAGGGCATCCCCCAGCATCACGGCCTGGGCTTCACCGGGAAGCGCCTCCATCGATGAGACGAGCCGGTTCAGGAGTGGAAGCGCACGCGCCGGCGCGACGCGAGGCAGCGTGTCCAGCAGTCCTCCGATGAGCCGCTGCCGTTCCTCGGCGGGCAGCGTCGCATCGGTGGCCCGGCCCGTCAGGGCCTCCACCTGCGCCGCCACCTGCGCCGGGTCCTTCAAGTCGCGAAGGGCGGCGAACTCCTCTCCGCGCAAGTCCCTCGCGCCGCGCCCGAAGGCCCTCGCGGGGTCGAGCCGCTCGCTGGGCTCCAACAGCGCCGACGCCTGCCGCAGCCGATCCACTTTGTACCGCTGGAAGGTCCCCAGGGCATTCAGCTCGGCGGCGATGTCGGACGGCAGCGGTGTCTCGGGCGGCTGGCCTTCCAGGGCCTGGGCCACGCGCGCGCCGTACGCTCGGGAAAGGAAGCCGTGGATGGCTTCCTTCGCATCGACTGCCTCCACCGCCGCGGACGCCAGGGTGCGGGCACGGTCTGCCTGCCCGAGCCGCGCGAGTCCCACGGCGAAGACATAGCGGACATAGGCCAGCGTGAGGGCAGGCGCCGCTTCGATGGACGAGCGGCGACGGGGCGTGTGCTCGAACCGCTCCAGCAGGGCCTCGAGCTGCGCCAGCACCCGGGGCGCATGGGCCGAATCGGTGCCACCTCGCAGGAAGCGCGGCACGTCTCTCGCGAGGGAAAGGCCTCGCTGAAGCATCTCCAGCAGCCGGTCGCCCGCTCTCGCAAGTCCGAGCGCATCGCCACCCGCCAGCGTGTCGAGCGCCGTCCGCGTGAGCCAGAGCGCCCGGACGTCGAGCTCCGCGTCGTGCCTGTCCAACCACCGCTGAAGTGCCGCCACGTCGACAGGCGCGGGCGCACCTGGGACGCACACCGCGCGCACCAGGCTGCTGGCGACGCCGCGCACGTCATCGCCCGTGGGCGCGGGGGACGCCATCCGTTCGGCGGGGGTGGCGCCTCCTTCGTTTTCTGAATCGGACCAGCGCCGTGCTAGCTCGGTGGCCTCGGTGTCGGACGCGGACCACAGCGCGCGTGTCCAGCACAGGCTCGCGTCGCGCTTGCGGCCCAGCCGCCCGTTCAGCTCCGCCATGCGCGTCCAGAGCTCCTGCCGCTGCGGCGAATCGGCGGGCACCTCCAGGGCCAGGAAGGACTTCTCGAGCGAACTCAGCTCCTCTTCCACCGCGCTGGATTGCGCGGGCGTGAGCGGCGCCAGGCGGACCCCGGTGGGCACGGGTTGGGCGACGCGGACCGCAACGATGGGGGGCGGGCTCGCTGGTGTCACGGGGGGCGCCGGCACTTCACGGCGGCTACGGCGCGTGCCTCGCGGGCTCCGGTCGTCCTCTTCGTCCGATTGCATCGTGCGGGCCGCGCTCTGCCACTCACCCTCCGCGGCCTCGAAGGCGGCGAAGTCGAAGCTGGCGCTCCGGACCCACGGCATGAGTGCGTCGGCGTCGGCATCCACGACGTAGTCCACCCACGTGTCGAGCGGCTGGAACGCGGATTCCGGCAGCCGTTCCGCGCGGAAGCCTCCACCCCCGGTGGGGTGGAGCCACGTCACGGTGTCGGCCTGGGGCACGAGCAGCGCGCGCAGGCGGTCCCTTCGCACGGGGGGCTCCAGCAGTCCGTCACACGGCAGGTAGAGGTCCGCGAGCTGAGGCAGCGGCGCGTACGCCATGCCCGACAGGCCCAACTCCGGGGGGCGCTCCCGGCCCGCTCGGGCACGGAGCACGATGCACGGCGCCTCCGGTGGCCCCGTGACAGCGAAGCGAAGCTGCGCGAGCAGCGGCTCCGGCACCGTGTGGACCAGGGACTCCACCTGGGCGAGCGCATCCTCTCGCAGCACCCACAGGCTCGCGGGTTCCGTACGTGCGGCTCGCGTGAGGCGCAGCGGCACCGTCAGCCGGCCCGGGGTGGGCGCGGGCGTCCAGTCCTCGCCCGGGGCTGGGAGCCGCAGGTCGGTGTGTTGGTACAGGTCCGTCCACGGGCCGTCCGGCGCGGTCAGCCAGGGGCCTTCGCCGCGGACGAGCAGCAACGTCCCCGCGGGCGCTTGCAGCGTGCGCGCGAGTGGATGCGTGTAGCCCACCTCGACCCAGACGGAGTGTTGCCCTGGGACAGCGGGAACGAAGGCACGCAGCGGACCCGAGGCGTCCAGCGCGCTGGTGAGGGTGAAGTAGGGCGGCGCCATCGCGCGCAGCAAGGCGCGCTGTCCGCTTCCCCCCGAGGCTTGGGCGAAGCACACCTCCTGCCGGTCGCACCCCAGGCGCAGCATCTCGCCCGCCAAGGGGAGGAGTGCATCGGCGCTCGGGGGTAGGAACAGCACCGGGCCGGTCGGTGCGCTCTCCAGCGGCACGCGCCGCGCCGTCACCAGCTCCGCCCAGCAGAGGACTGGCGTGGCCTCCTTCGCGCGGCTCCGCGTCACGTGCACGCCGAGGGACGCGAGGCGCGCGAGCACCTCCTTCGCGGGCATCACCTCCGGCAGGACGTGAAGCGCGCCGTCGGGCGTCCGATGATAGCGGGCGGGTGCGGCCTGGACTTCGGCGGGGACGAGTCCGGAGGTCAGCGCCAGGTGGAGCGCCTCCTCACTGGTGAAGACGAGCATGGACATCAGGCCTTCTGGCGGACCTTCTCGGAGGCGTCCTCGGCGGTGGAGGCGGGCTCGGTGGCCTTGCCCGACGGCGTGTCGCGCTGGACGATGACGCGGCCCAGTTCGGAGGCTTTCAGCGTGCCGCCCTGGATGAGCGAGTCCACGAGCCGCCGGTGCTCGTCCTCATGCTCCATGGGCAGCGCGTCCGCGTCGCTCTCGTACTGGATGATGACGTCCTTGCGGCCCGTCGCCGGGTCCACCTGGAGGCGGAGGATGAGGCTAGCCAAGCGCGGGCTCCTTCTTCGGCGCCACGGGCGCGGGCACCAGATGGGTGAAGGCCTCGCGGTCCAACACCTTGCGTTCGATGAGCAAATCTCTCAGGGCCACGACCCGCTCCTTCTCGCGCTGGAGGATATCGCGGGCCCGGGCCCGTTGGACGGCCAGGACTTCCTGTATCGCGGCCTCCAGCGTGCTTCGCGTCGCGTCGGACAGGGCATGTCGGTCCCCCTGCCGTCCCGGTGCATCAAAGCGCCGCACGGGCACGCCGTCTCCGCCCATGCCCAGGTCCTCCACCAGCTCGCGCGCAATCTCCGTGGCGCGCTCCAGGTCGTGTGCGCTGCCTAGGGAGAGGTCATCCAGGAGCAGCGCCTCCGCCTCCCGGCCGCCGAAGAGCATGCAGATGCTGTCCAGCAGCTGGCCTCGCGTGACGACGTACCGGTGCGCCGGGTCCGCGTACTGCACGTGCCCCAGCGAGCCCGCCAGGTCACCCCGGATGCTGATGCGGTCGATGGCGGGCGCGTGCTCACAGAAGAGCGCGCACACCGCGTGCCCCGCCTCGTGTGTGGCCACGACGCGCTCCTCCATGGGCGTGAGCTCCGGCCGGTCCAGGAACTCCGTGAGGGCGCGCTCCACGTCCACCGCTTCGGTGGGGCCCTGGGCGCCTTCGCGCAACCGCCGACGTGCGAGTGCCCGGCACAGGGCCTGGATGTGGTCGCCGGAGAAGCGCGTGCCGGTGCCTTCCACGCGGTCGCCCGTGCGCTTCACCGCGTAGTCCAGCGCGCGCTCTGTCATCTCCAGGCCCAGCTTCTGGTTGTAGATGGACAGGATGGCGCGCCGGTCCGAGCTGTTGGGATAGGGAATGCAGAGCTGGAACTCGAAGCGGCCCGGGCGCAGCAGCGCGGGGTCCAGGGACTCCACAGAGTTGGTGGTGCCCACCACGAAGACCAGCTCCTCCTTGCGGAAGCCGTCCATCTCCGTGAGGAGCTGGTTCACCATGGAGTGCTCCACGCCCGAGCCCGTGTACGTGCCACGCGCCGACGCGAAGGAGTCCAATTCGTCGAAGACGATGATGCTGGGCGCCGCCTGCCGCGCGCGGACGAAGATCTGCCGGAGGTTCTCCTCGCTCTCGCCCACCCAGCGGCTCTTGAGCTCGGGGCCGCTCACCACCTGGACCGCCGCGCCCAGCGACGAGGCCATGGCCTTGGCGAAGAGCGTCTTGCCGGTGCCGGGAGGGCCCCAGAAAATCATCCCGCGTGGCAACAGCGCCTCCACGCGCTTCACCGCCTCCGGGTCGCTCAGCGTGTCCTTGTGCGACAGGACGTCCAGAATCTCCTGCTGGAGCCGTTGCTTCACCTTGGTGTAGCCGCCGATGTCCGCGTGCAGCTCCAGCTCCGGCACGCTGAGCGAACTGGTGAGCGTGGCCGAGCGCAGCTGCGCATACGCGGGCTTTGGGTTGGCGGGGTAGTCCTCACCGGTGATGGCGCCCAGCAGGCGACGCAGCCGCACGGCGTTGACGCCGGAGACGTGCTTGTAGAGCGCGTAGGGCTGCAGGCCCCTTCCGAACTTGCGGCACTCGCGCTGGGTGATGAGGTAGCGCAGCCGGTCGCGCCCCACGCCGAGGATGCTCTCCTTGTGGGGGAAGAGGTTCTCGATGACGCGCGGCACGGCGAAGGACGGGTCCTTGAACCCGACCCAGACCATCTCCGGGTTTTCGTACAGCAGGGGGATGACCTCGCGTGCCTCGCTGGTGAGCCCGCCGTTGCTGGTGGTGAGCAGGTCCAGGTGGGGCAGCACGACGATGCGCTCGCGCACCGCGCCACGCACCGCGTCCCGGAGCTGCGCGATGAGCGTGGCCATCATGCTGGGCGCGGGCATGCCCGGTGGAGGCTCCTGCGCGGTGCGGCCGTCCAGGTAGAGGAACTGCTTGCCGTCCTTCTTCAGCCTGTCTCGCAGGCACTTGTAGAAGTAGGGCGTCAGCTCCTTGTCCGCCTCCACCATGACGGGCAGCCCGCGCAGCAGCGCCTCGCAGACGCGGTTCAGCTCGGCGGGGTAGGCGGCCTCGACGGCGGCGAAGGGCGACAGCTCCGTGGGCAGTGACTCCTCGGGGATGCGCTGACTCATACGCGCACCTTGATGGTGAGTGAGCCCGTCGCCGCGTCCTCGTGGACCTCCTCGATGGTGCCGAGCTGCCCGGCGCGCACCTTGAGCGCCTCCGCTGTCACCTTGTTGGAGATGGAGTCCAGCTCCGACTTGAGGTCTTTCAGCCGGCCTTCGAGCTTCTGGGTGACCTGCTGCCGCAGCTTGTCCGTGGCGACGTCCGCCGCGTCCTCGAGCCGCGCGCGCGCCAGGTCCTGGGCCCGCAGCTTCGCCTGCTCCACCTCGTGAGGGCTCTCCACAGCCAGCTCGCCGCGCGCCTTCAGCTCCACCTCCTGCTCGCCGCTGAGGGTGACGCTGACGTCCCCGGTGGTGACGTCGATGGCGATGCGGACACCATCCGCCTCGGTGCGCAGGGCCACGTCGCCCACTTGCGTGAAGCCTCGGTTCGCCAGCTCGGCCGCGAGCAGCCCGGCCAGCTCCTCGCGCGACAGGAGGGGGAGCAATTCCAGCTTGGAGCAGAGGCCGTCCTCGGCCTGGACCACGCGGTTGAGGGACTCGGAGACGGAGACTCGGTAGGCGCGGCTCATGAAGCGCTCCCGGCGGAGGAAGGTGGAGGTGTGGCGGAGGCGCCGCTGGCGCTGGTGAGGGCGGTGGCCAACTGCCGGGCGTGGTCCTCGGCGCGGCGGAAGCCTGCTTCACCGAAGGCGTTCCATTCAGACAGCAGGTGCTGGGCGGCGTCGTAGTCGTCGTCGAAGAAGCGCACCGCGCGGTGCTCCGCGTCCCAGCGCGACAGCCGTCCCAGCGCGCGCAGGAAGGCGGCGGCGGCACGAGCCGCCGCGGCCCGGGAGGACAACGTCGCCGAGGAAGACAGCCCCTCCACCCAGCGCGTGGCGGGCTGCTCCAGCAACGGGCGCGCCGCTTCGAGGAGGAAGCCCGCGAGGTCCCTTCGGCCCGCGCCATCCACCGCGTCGAGGAACGCGGCGAGCACGGCCTCCTGCGCGATGCCCAGGGCCAGGGCCTCCTCGGGAGCCGCGATGTGACGCTTGGACTCCTCCAACCCACGCCAACGCTGCGCGAGCTCCCGCCGCAGCGCCTCCAGCAGCCACGCGCCGTCCGCCAGCAGGGGCGCGAAGGCGGTGGCATCGAGCTCCGGACGGTGCGTCCCGAACTGCTCCGGGAAGCCCAGCCAGCAGAGGGCGGAGCGGCGGAAGAGGTGCTGTGCGCCCAGGGCCGGCGCGCAGGGGGTGCCCGCCACCAGACGGCAGCAGAGAAAGAGGATGAGCTCGTCGGCGAGCGTGGGGGTTCCGTCCACCTCCAGCGGCATGGCCCCGTGTTTCGTCAGGGGCTGTTCCAGAAGCCACTTCAGGACGTGGAAGGTGAGGGGGGAGAAGCGCAGGGTGGGCGGAGCATGCCGCTCCCAGAGCCGGCCGGTGCGTGCCTGCCCGTCGCGCACCGTGAGCTGCTGGCGCCAGCCGCCGCATCGGGCGAGCGCCATCACGCTGCCCTTGGCGAGCGTGTCCCGCAGGACCTCCATCGCGCCGGGACTGAACTTCGCTGGGACGGCGTGCCGGTTGCGGAGCAGGTCCTCCACGGGGGCGTACTGCCCCAGGCCGACGATGGCGCGGGCGAGCGTGAGCAGCTCGAGCTCGGACGGAGCGACGCGAATCATGGACGGAGCCGGTCGGCGAGCGCGGGCCAGCCGTTGATGACGAGCTTGCCGCCGACGAAGTGCACCTCCGCCGTGTTCGGGGCGGTGAAGCACGCGTCGTGCGGAGCGTAGCGGCCGGTGAGGAAGTGCATCACCTGGTTGCGCGAGCCAATCCACCGCCGCGCCGTCTCCGGCTGGTCCTTCTCGAAGCGGCCGTCCACCAGCAGGTCCACCGTCGCGAGGAGCCGGTCCACGTCGTCCCGCGCCTGGGCCCGCAGCTCCGCGAGCGTGTGGCCGGTGAAGACCATGATGCTCAGCCCGGCGGCGCGGACGCGCTCGCACAGCGCCGCGGCGGGACCGGGCTGGGAGAAGGGCTCGCCGCCCAGCAGGGTGAGTCCCTCGATACCGGGGGTGGCCAGGATTGCCTGGGCCAGCGCCTGCACCGTCTCCACGGTGCCGCGCTCGGTCGCGAACATCTCCGGGTTGCAGCACCCCGGGCAGCGCAGGGGGCAGCCCTGGACCCAGAGGGCGTAGCGCACACCGGGGCCCTCCGCTTCCGTGCGGGGGACTCGCTGGGCAATCCGGAGCGTCGGGCCGGAGCTGGGGGTGCCTGCGGCGATGGCCATGAAGACGGCTCCAGCATGCCAGCAGCGGCGGCACAGGGGGAGCGCGAGGACGTGTCTCATGCCGCGAGACGGGCTCGTTTGCTTGTTGATACCTTCCGCCGCCCGGTCGTTCATGACCTATGCCTACATCCAGGTCGAGTGATGACTGGCGAATCTTCTCGCGTCGCAAATTGTCAACGTCGCTTCATCCCTCAAGTAGACTGTGGTGGTCATGACGCGGCCTGTGTCCGCCTACGCCCCTCGAAGCGAACGCAAGCCGTTGTACGTGAAGGTGGTGACGCAGCCCGCGCTCCATGGGTGCTGGGCCGTCAACATCAGTGAGACGGGCATCGGGCTCATCGCCACGCCGCACACGCCGTCCGAAGGGCCGCGTGAGGGCGAGGACGTGGAGCTGTCGTTCTCCCTTCCGGACTCCGGTGAGCACATCCGCGTGCGCGGCGTGGTGCGCTGGCGCCACGACGCATCCGGCGCGGTGGCGGCCATGGGCGTGAGCTTCCGCGCCTTCGAGGAAGCGGACGGCGTGAAGCTGGCGCGCTACCTCGCCTCGTCGCACCTCCAGGTGGTGGTGGCCTTCGCCACCGAGCAGGAGGCGCGCGCGGTGACGGCCGCGCTGGAAGGGGTGGCCAAGCTCCACTTCGCCGCCAGCCCGTCGGACGCCCACGCGCTGGTGACGCGCGGGGACGCGGCGTGCCTGGTGGTGTGCGGTCAGGACGAGGAGCAGGCCCTGGCCCTGGTGGAGTCCCTGGCCGCCCGCCGCGCGGACGCGGACCCTTCCGGCGCGGGGCCGCCCAGTGACCTGGCATCGCGAATCGTCTACTGCGCGCCGGCCGCGCCGGAGCGGCTGGTGGCCCTCTTCAACGCCGGGCGCATCTTCCGCGCGCTCGGGCCTGCACCCACGCGGGAGGCCCTGCACCAGGCGGTGCTTCAAGCGGGGCGCGAGCACGGCGTGCGCACCGAGCAGTGGCGCATGGCGCTGGAACTGGAGCGCAGCTTGCTGCGCGAGCGCGCCCTATCGCAGAAGTTGCCGCCGGCCCCTGGTGGGCGCGGCGGGGATGAAGTGGGCTTCCGCAGCGCCGCCATGCAGCGGGTGATGGAGCTGGTGCGCCTGGTGGCGCCCCACCGCGTGGCCGTGCTGCTCCAGGGCGAGACGGGCACGGGCAAGGAGGTGCTGGCGCGCATCCTCCACCGGCTCAGTGGCCGGGGGGACGTGCCGCTCGTGGTGCAGGACTGCGGCGCGCTGTCGGAGACGCTGCTGGAGAGCGAGCTCTTCGGCCACGTGAAGGGCTCCTTCACGGGCGCGGTGGCGGACCACCCCGGGCTCTTCGTGCTCGCCAACGGCGGCACCATCTTCCTGGACGAAATCGAGAACACCACCGCCAACCTCCAGGCCAAGCTCCTCCGCGTGCTGGAGACGGGGGACGTGCGTCCGGTGGGCGGCACCCAGGTGCGCCACGTGGACGTGCGCGTGGTGGCCGCCAGCAACAAGGACATGGGCGAGGAAGTGCGCGCCGGCCGCTTCCGCGCGGACCTCTTCTACCGGCTCAACAGCTTCACCGTGGACATTCCCCCGCTGCGGGACAGGCCGGAGGACGTTCCGGAGCTGGCGCTCTACTTCCTGGAGTTGTTCAACCGCACCTTGCGCCGCTCCGCCAGCGGCATCGCGCCGGACGCGGTGGACGCGCTGCGGGCCTACGCCTGGCCGGGAAACGTGCGCGAGCTGCGCAACGTCATGGAGCGCTCGGTGCTGCTCTCCCGCCCCGGCGAGGTGGTGTCGCGGCGGCTGCTGCCACCGGTGCTGGGCTCCACCCTGGCCCTGCGTAACGAGCCGGGTGGGGATGGCTCGCTGCGCGCGCGGCTGGACCGGGTGGAGCGGGAGTTCATCCGCGAGGCCCTGGAGCGCCACGGCGGGGTGCTGCGGCGCGCGGCCGTGGCGCTGGGGATGGACCCGGTGACGCTGGGCCGGCGGGTCCGGCGCCACGGCTTGTGGAAGGGAGACAGCTAGGCCTTGCGCCT
The DNA here is from genome assembly GCF_900101905.1 of Myxococcus virescens. Lineage (NCBI taxonomy): Bacteria > Pseudomonadati > Myxococcota > Myxococcia > Myxococcales > Myxococcaceae > Myxococcus > Myxococcus virescens. Next base: position 28,905 of record NZ_FNAJ01000012.1, read on the forward strand.
CAGTGGGCGCGAATCCACTGGAGCATGGGCTTCCAGACGCGCACGCGCGCGTCGTCCGCCAGGAACAGGTCCGCGTGCCCGTAGTCCAGGGCGCGAGCGGTTTCCGGCAGCGTGCTGATGTTGAGCAGGGTGACGTCCCGGCTGCCCAGCAGCGTGACGCTGTGCTCGCCGTAGCGGCCCACGCCGCCCGCGGCGCCCACGTACAGAACCGGCACCTTCACGTCACGCAGGCGGTCGCCGTAGGGTACGTGCTTCCCGCAGGCCCACGCCTCCGTCTCCACCACCTCGTTGATGCTCTGGTACGGGGCGGCGCGCTGGCCGAACTCGAAGAGGTAGCCCTCGTGGGTGAAGGACAGCCGCTCCGGCAGGCCCATGGCATCCGGCGTGCTGCCCATCAGGTGGTAGGCCGGGACAACCGGCTGCAGCGGCGCGAAGAGCACGCTCGTCGCGCCCGCCGCGACCAGGGCCAGCTTGCGGTTCGAGGGCCGGCCCGTGCCCGGCCCGAAGATGTCGTCCTGCACCAGCGGCGACGGCGCGGCCGGCAGCACCGCGGCGAGCTGGCCAATGGCCTGCAGCATGATGCCCGGCGCCGGCCCGAGCAGGCCGCCCTCCAGTTGGCCCTCCTGGCGGGCATTGCTCAGCGCCGCATGGCGCTCGCACGCCCACGCCTGCTGTTGCGCGTCCTGCGGAGAGAAGCGCACCGCCATGTCCATGGGGATGAAGCCGTCCACCTGTCGCAGCGCGCGCGGCAGCCGGGCCTCGCGGTTGAGGTACGCGTAGCCCACCACCGCGCCCCGGCTCCAGCCCAGCAGGTGCATGGTGCCCAGGAAGTTGCCGCCCGCCAGCCGCAGCAGTTTCGCCACCCCCAGCGCCACGCCCACGTCGGCCGCGTGCGTTTCCAGCGTCCAGTTCTTCATGAAGCGAAAATCCTGCGTGTTCTGCGGCACGCCCGCCCACCGCAGGTCGATGCCCCACACGTCCACGCCCTCCTTCGCCAGATACGCGGCGATGGACTGCTCCGGCGGAACGAATGCGGAGCCGATGCTGGAGAGGAACGCGGCCTCGAAGCCCCACCCGTCGCCGTGCACCATGAACACCGCGCGCGTCGCACGCGCCGGCCGCCACGCCCCGTCCTCCCGCACCACCCGGTGCAGGGTGATGACGTCCTGCTGCGATGGGCCCACCTGCAGGCGGTAGCGGTAGTGGGCCACGTCGCCGAACAGCGCCACCCGCTCACTGCCTCCCCGATTGCTGGAACCGACGAGCGCGGCGCTGGCCGGCGCGCCCTCCGCCAGCGCCACGCCCTGGAGCGCCGCGGCCCGTGAGACAGCGTGTCGCATGTCATCAGAAGGGGCCCCTTCGGCGGTTCGAGCCAACGACAGACATGCCAACGAGACGCAGAGGAAGAACACGGAACGCATACAGACCTCGGATCGGCTGAAGAGGTTCGGGGGAGTCGAGTTACGCCGGCCCATGACGCCCCTGACGTGTCGCCCCCCCGAGCAGAATTCACGCCAATCATTAAACCCCTGTAACTCCTGGAGTGTTATCCAGACAGGGACTTCATGGGTGAATGCCACTGTGGATCGAACCTCTGACATCCCCTGCCAGGTGGGGTACTTCGGCGCGTGCTTCATCGCTGAAGCCCGCGCATCACCGGTGCGGCTTTCGGGGCGTCACGAGGAACCCGGCAGGGATTGAGAGGCGTGGGTGACGAGCGCGCGCAAATGACCACAGGCGACCAGAACGGGCAAGAACGGATTAGCTCTCCAGTACGGGTGGACTGACGGGGTCCGAACGGCACCAGGTGACGTGGGAGGGGTGCTGAACACACGCGCCCGTGGGGCTCTCGCCACCCTCCTGGGTGGGGGGCACATGGAAGCCAGACTTCAACGTGAGGCGGCCCATGTTCGAGCAGCGGTTCCAGCGCAATCTGGGCGTGGTGGATGCGGAGACGCTGGACAAACTGTCACGCACGCATGTGTTGGTGGCGGGCGTGGGCGGCGCGGGTGGCCAGTGCGCGGTGGACCTGGCGCGGCTGGGGTTCGGCGGCGTGACGCTGGCGGACTTCGACGTCTACGAGCGCCACAACATGAACCGGCAGGTGGGCTGCTTCGAAAGCACGTTGGGCCGCTCCAAGGTGGAGGTGGTGGGGCGGATGTGCCGGGACATCCACCCGGCGCTGCGGCTGCGGGAAGTGCCGGAGGGCATCACCGAGGCCAACGTGGAGGACGTGCTGGGCGGGGGCGGTGCGCTAGGGCCGGTGGATTACGTGGTGGAGGTCATCGACATCGCGGGGGCGCATGAGAAGCAGGTGCTCCACCGCGCCTGCCGCCAGCGCGGCGTGCCGGTGATGACGGGGCTGATGTTGGGATTCGGCGCGGCGCTGCACGTCTTTCAGCCGGACGCGCCGCTGTATGAAGCGCTCTACATCCTGCCGGATGGGCGCATCGACCTGCCGGCCATCATCCCCCACCTGGGAAGCTACATGCTCCGCGAGTACATGGACGCGTGCTTCCAGGGCCGGGGCCACGCCCCCACCTGCGTGGTGGGCGCGACGAGCGCCGCGGGGATGATGGTGACGGAGTTGACGCGCGCGGTGATGCGGGGCCCCCGGTCCATGGTGTCGTGGCCGGAGTACCTCTATGTGGACTTCTTCGACCACAGCTTCGTCCGGGGCACCGCCGCGTCGGCCCTGGCGAGGCGGGTGGTCCCGGCGTCGCGGGCCGGAGGTGCCCCGGCCGCGAGCTGACGTCGCTGGACGGAAGGACGGGCCGCGCTCACACCACGCCGCGCGCCCGGGCCTCCTCGATGACCTTCACGCCGTCCACGCCCAGGCTCTTGCCCAGGTAGGGGGCGACGAGGTCGGCGTGCTTGTGCACGCGGTGGAAGGCCTCGTCGAAGGTGCGCGTCACCAGGTTGATGCCAGAGATGATGACCCGCTGCAGGTTGTATTGCAGGTCATTGCCTTCGACGATGGCGTGAATCTCCGTGAAGAGCGGGCGCGCGTCCGAATGGAAGGTGGACAGGTTGCGCCGCTGCTCCGAATTGGGCACGGACGACTTCGGTGAAAGGCTGGCGACGAGGACGAGCGGGTGCTGAAGCTGCTCGTGCGCGCCCTTCATCTGCTGGAAGACGGTGTGGATTTCTTCCTGACTGGGTGGTGCCTCCCAGCGGAGGAAGAACACTCTGCCGATGATGGCGGTCTTGTAGACGGATGTGGCCATGATGTCCCCCTGCTGCTGCCGCGGTGATTCCACCGGGAAATCCCGGTGCCCCTTCGCCAGGAACGAACGGCGGCGCCTGGCGGTCTGCGCACCCATTGGCGCGCGTCCCTGGAGCAGACGGAATCAGACTGGAGGGCGGACATCCGCGGCCCGACGTTGCCCCGCCGGGCCGCGAGGTGTCCGGCCCCCGACGAATCGGGGGCCGGCGGGGGGGCGTCAGTCGCCGGTGAGGGTGATCTGCTCAGCCGGCGCGGCGGCGATTTCCTCGGCGGTGAAGAGGATGGGCCGCCACTGCTTCTGGGAGAACAGCCGCGTCTGGTCCGCGTAGTACGGCGAGGCCGGGTTGCTGGACTCGCTGTAGGTCAGCAGGGCGCTGGCCTGCACGCCGGTGGGCGTGAACTCCATGGCCATGATGAAGCTGCTGCCGTTGTTGATGACGTAGCCGCCGTTGGCCAGGGCCGTGCGTCCGTTGACGACGGTGCGCGTGGCGCTGCCCACCTCGGCGTTGGGCGTGGTGGACTTCAGCGTGCCGAAGCCGACGATGTTCGCCGCGCCATCGTAGTTGCCGCCGCCGTGGATGGGGATGCGCTCGCCGCTCACGCGGGGGGTGAACTGCGCCTCGCCCAGCGGGAGGTCCAGCGCCAGGCCCGCGCGCGTCAGCGTGGTCACGGCCTGGGCCAGCTTGGTCAGGACGGGGTCGGTGCCCTGGGCGGGCGCGGGCGCCAGCGTGTGGGGCGTGGCGATGGGGTCGGCCGGGTCGAAGGGCGTGGCGTACAGCGCCGGGCTCGCCTGCAGCTCGCCCATGGTGAACGTGCCCGCGAACTCGCGCCACACGATGGCGCCCACGCTGTCCACGTCATAGCGACGGTCCCACTGGGCAATCAGCGAGCACGCCTGGCTGATGTCCACGGTGTCCGTGCCGTAGGGCACCGTCGTGTGGCCGGTGCAGCGGGCCACCACGTCGTCGATGAGCAGCTCGGCGATCATGCCGCGGTTGCTGAGGCTGGCGTCCTGCAGCTCGGTGCGGGTGAAGAGGCCGTCCGCGCCGGACGCGCCACCTTCGCCCTGCTCGGTGAGCATGACGGCGTTGAGGCGCGTGCGCGGCGTCTGGGGCACGTCCTCCAGGCCGTGCAGGGGCGAGAAGCCCTTGAGCGGCGCGGCGGGGTTGGTCAGCCAATAGCTGTCATTGGCGTTGAAGACGAAGTCGGTGCGGTCCAGCTTGGGCACCTTGCTGAAGGGGACCAGGCCCGGGCTGCGGGCGCCGGGCTCGTCCTGCCACTCGTTCTGGCTGTTGCTGCCGTCGAGCAGCACCAGGCCCATCTGCTGCCAGATGGCGGTGGTGGCCAGGTCCGCGCCCTGGCGGGCGATGTTCCAGGTGGCCAGGGCCGCCTGCGACAGGTTCGGCGTGGGCGTGGCATCCGTGTACCAGGTGTTGCCCGCGCGGTCGGCCGCCATGGTGTTGACCCAGGGGATGCCCTGCTCGCGCGCGTAGACGGCCTTGAACTCATCCATGCTGCGGGCCTGGTTCATGCCCAGGAACTGCGCCAGCAGGGTGTCGTTCTCCAGGTTGGCGTCGCGGTAGGTGAGCACGGACTGCTCGGTCCACTCCGCGGTGCCGGGGATGGAGATGATGGGGCCGTAGTGGCTGCTGTACATGCGGCGGGTGACGTTGACGAGCGTGCCGTTGTCGAGCCGGACCAGGATGGTGATGTCCTTCCAGGTCATCTCCCGCTCTTCGTTGTCGTAGTAGTACGAGGTCGGCTTGCCCGGCACCAGGCGCAGCCCGTACAGCGTCATGCGCTGGCCGGAGGAGAAGGTGTGCGTCCAGGCCACGTCGTTGTTGAAGCCGATGAGGACCGCGGGCACGCCCAGCAGGCCCACGCCGTAGATGTCCAGCTCACCGGGGACGGTGAGGTGGCTCTCCCACAGCTTGAGCTCGCCTTCCCAGGGGAAGTGCGGGTTGGCCACCACCATGCCGTGGCCGGTGGCGGAGCGGTCGCGGCCAATGGCCCAGCCGTTGCTGCCCACCTGGTGCAGTTCGGGCCGCTGGACCTTGACGTGGTCGCGGTCCGGCGTGCCCAGGGTGGTCGCCGTCACGTCGGGCGGCGTGGCCGCGGCGAGGGCGAGGGCGACCTGATAGCTGCTGCCCGTCAGCGCCACGCTGTAGGCGTAGGCCAGCAGGTCCACGTCGGAGATGGGGCGCACCCACTTGGCGCCGGTGCAGGGCGCGGGGAGCTGATCCTTGGGCGTCTCCTCGATGTAGCGGTTGAAGCCGGCCGCGTAGCCCTTGAGCATGGCCTGGAGGGTGGCGGGCTGCGTGCTGATGCGCTCCGTGGCGCGCGCGTGGAGGCCCAGCGAGCGGTAGGCGAAGTCGCTGCCCGCGTAGGTGCTGCCGGGGCCCATGCCCAGGAAGCGGGCGCGCTCGCCGCGCACCTTGAGGATCTGATCCGCGAGGATGCAGACGTGGTCCTGGGCGAAGGCATAGCCATTGCCGTACGCCACGCTGCCCATGTCCTTTCCGGTGATGTGGGGGACGCCGTGGGCGGTGCGGCGGATGGTGACTTCGTAGGTGGGCGTCGGGGTCGGAGGCGTGCCTTCGTCGTCGTCACCACAGGCGGAGCTGAACAGCAGGCTCACGCCTGCGAGAAGGGAGAACTGCCAGCGGGTGCTCCGCGTACGCCGGAGCACACCGCGCCGGAGGGGCGAGGGAGGTTTGGGGTGCATGACAGTCGTCGAGCGTAGGGAGTGGCTGATCACACCGTCAAAATGTTTCTGGAACTGGAATGATTTCTCACACCGCCGGGCACAACGCAGTGTGGCAAGAACGAGCTTCCGGCCGAGCGGGAGGGGTGTGGTAGGAAATCGCGCATATGTCGACCGAGCCGTCCCGTGCCCGCCGCCCGCGCCGTCACTTTTCGATGATTCGCACGTTCGTGCTCGCTGACTTCGTGACGCTGGGCAACGGCTTCGCGGGCGCGGGCGCCATCCTCTCCTCCATGCAGTACCTGGCTTCCGGGGACGTGAGCTGGCTGTGGGTGGCTTTCGGCCTGATGCCGGTGGCGCTGGTGATGGACGTCATGGACGGGCGCATCGCGCGCTGGCGCTTCAAGAAGTCGCCTCTGGGCGCGGACCTGGACTCACTGGCGGACGTCATCTCCTTCGGCATGGCGCCCGCGGCGCTGGCCTTCGCGGTGGGGATGCGCGGCTCCCTGGACGTGGCGGCGCTCCTCTACTTCGTGGCGTGTGGCATCAGCCGGCTGGCGCGCTTCAACGTCACGTCGGCGGACCTGTCGGACGAGTCAGGGAAGGTGAAGTACTTCGAGGGCACCCCCATTCCCACCAGCCTGGTGCTGGTGATGGTGATGGCCGCGGCGACGTGGGCGGGGCGCATCGGTCCGGACCTGTGGGGTGGGGCGTGGCGCCTGGGACCGTTGGTGTTGCACCCGTTGGCGCTGATGTACGTGGCCAGCGGAAGCGCGATGATCAGCAAGACATTGCGCATTCCGAAGATTTGATACCGGACACCCACCCACCCCTGGGCGCGGGGTTCCCCACGCATGGCCGGTTGCCCACCCTGAAGTGGGTGCCTAGCTTCGCCACCGTTCCTTCCGCCGTCCTCCATGTGGGGCGCGCGGCGGCCAAGGTTGACGGTAGTGGGGAAGGGGTGGGCCATGACAGGGCGCTTGGGCTGGGTCGCCCTCGCGGTGGTGGGGTTGCTGGTCGGCTGTGCGGATCGCGAGCGCTCGGCGCTGGCGGACGGACGGCTGACGGCGACGCCGGGTGGCGTCGACTTCGCGCGGGTGGCCATCTTCGATGCGCGCGAAGCGGAGATTTCGCTGCGCAACGTGGGCCGCGCACCCGTTGACGTGAACGAGGTCTGGGTGGAGGGCCCCGAGGGGGCCTACCGCGCCGAGTTCACCCATGAGGGGCCGCACAGCTTGCAACCCGGGAGCGCGTGCTCGCTGCGCGTGCGCTTCGCGCCGCCCGCCGAAGGTTCCCAGCCGGGGGTGTTGGTGGTGCGCTCGGATACGCGCATCGAGCCCCTGCTGCGCATCCCCCTGACGGGCACCGGCGTGGACGCCTGGGCCCGCGTGTCGCCGCGTCGGCTGGACTTCGGCCGCATTGAAGCGGACGCCACGAAGACGCTGCCGCTGATGCTGGAGAACCCCACGGAATTATCCGTGGAGGTGACGCCGCGGCTGGTGGGCGCGGACCGCGACGAATTCAGCGTGGCGCCGGTGACGCTGGCGCCCGGTGAGCGCCGCGAGCTCAGGGTGACGTTCCACCCGGTGCGGGTGGGCCGCAAGCAGGTGGCGCTGGCGGTGTCACCCTGCCGCGGCTGCGCTGACGTGACGGTGCAGGTGGCCGCCGAGGCGCTGGAGCGTGCGGTGGTGGCCGAGCCGGAGGTCCTGGACTTCGGCGCGGTGCCCGTGGACCGGGACGCGGTGCGCGAGTCGAGCATCCGCAACATCAGCACCGAGCCGGTGACGGTGACGCAGTTGACGCTGGAGGGCCGTGACGCGTCCTTCACCCAGAACAACGCTGGCTTCCCCTTCGTGCTCCAGCCGGGCGAGGTGCGGACCTTCACGTTCCGCTACAGCCCGGACCACCAGGGCGCGGCGCAGGACACCGCGCTGTACCACGTGGAGAGCCGCCGCCATCCGACGACGCCCGTGCAGCTGCGCGGCTACGGCGGCGCGCCGGAGCTGTGTGTGTCCCCGTCGTTCTACGACTTCGGCACGCAGCCGCTCGGCGCGAAGGTGCGTGTCATCATCAACGTGAAGAACTGCGGCGCGTCCAATGAGGGCGGGCTCACCATCAACACGCTGGATTGGCTGCCGCAGCAGGGTGGGGCGCCTCAGTTCAACCACACGCCGCTGGCGCTGCCGGTGACGCTGCCGCCCGGCGGTGAGGTGAACCTGGAGGTCTTCTACGAGCCCACCGAGCTGCGCGCGGCGGAGGGCTCGCTGGTGATGACGACCAACGCCTTCTCCGCGGCCATGGTCCAGATGGACTTCCGCGGCAACCCGGAGGCGCACGCGCCCTGCGAGCTCACGCTCACGCCGCAGGCCCTGGATTTCGGCACCATTCCGCCCGGGCAGGGCGCGGTGCTGGGACTCAAGCTGGAGAACCGCGGCACCGACTTGTGCCCGGTGAAGAACCTCCGCCTGCGAGATGACGGCGGCGGCGTCTTCACGCTGCCGGGCGGCGACATCTACGGCGGCATCATGTACCCCGGCGACTGGTTCAGCTTCCAGGTGGCCTTCATGGCGCCCGTGGCGGGCGGCCACTTCACCGGCACCGTGCAGATTGAACAGATGCAGCCGGCCAACCCGGTGCTGCTGGTGCCGCTGGTGGCCAACACGCAGGCGGTGTGCCTGGTGGCCTCGCGCCGCTACATGGACTGGGGCGTGGCCCGGCCGGACTGCCCCGCCGAGCCCATGGAGGTGAACTTCCTCAATGCCTGCGCCGCGCCGGTGACGGTGCACGACGTGTGGATTGGGCCGGGCACCACGGATTCGGAGTTCGGGTTTTCGGCGGTGCCGGCCTCCATCCCCTTCGTGCTGCCGCCCAACGAGGCCTTCACGGTGGGCGTGGAGTACTTCGGCCTGGTGTCGGGCATGAACCTGTCGCCGCTGTACGTGGGCTCCAGTGACTTGCCGGCGCCGCTGATGGTTCCGCTGGTGGGCGAGTCGTCGATGCGCGTGGAGAAGACGGACAACTTCATCCAGCAGGACGTCAGCAAGGTGGATGTGCTGCTGGTGGTGGACAACACCGCCTCCATGGCGGTGGAGCATCCGCGGCTGGTGGAGGCCATTCCGACCTTCGTGCAGACGGCGCTGGACCGGGGCGTGAGCCTCAACGTGGCGGTGACGACGACGGGCATCCATCCGGTGACGCCCACGGACCCGGCCAACGCGTGCCCGGGCGGCGCGGAGGGGGGCGAGGCGGGCCGCTTCTTCCCGGTGGACCACTCGCTGCCGCGCATCCTCACGAGCGCGACGCCGAACCTGGCCCAGCAGCTCCAGCAGAGCGTGCAGGTGGGCCGGTGCGCGGAGGTGGAGCAGGGCTTCGAGGCGATGCGCCGCGCGCTGTCCCGGCCGCTGGTGAACAGCGCGGATGACCCGCGCACGCCGCTGCCCAACGACGGCAACGTGGGCTTCCTGCGCGAGGAGGCCGCGCTGGTGGTGCTGTTCGTCAGCGACGAGGACGACCACTCGCCCGACGCGGTGGACACCTACGTGGACTGGGCCCAGCAGCTCAAGGGGCAGAACCAGCCTCAGCGCGCGACCTTCTACGCCATCGCTCCGCCGGCTGAAGGCTGCGCGACGGCCGGCGGCGCCGGTACCCGCTACGCGCAGGCCACCTCCCGCACAGGAGGCGAGGTGGTGAGCGTCTGCGCGGAAGACTACCGGCCGCTGTTGCAGGCGGTGGGTGACAAGGCCTTCTCCGCGCAGGAGCGCTTCCCGCTGAGCGACATGCCGGAGCCCGGCACCGTGACGGTGACGGTGAATGGCACGCCGTCCACGTCTGGCTGGACCTACGACGCGGCCACCAACAGCGTGGTGTTCGACGTCGTGCCGCCGGCGGGCACTCGCATCTCCATCAACTACCGCCGTTCGTGCGACGCGATGTAACGCACCTGGAGGGCCGGACATCCGGCCCTCCACAGTGGTGTCAGTCCCCGGTGCTACAGGTCTGCTTCCGCCTGTGCGGATGACCAGAAAATTGGAGGTCACCTCGCGGTGTGTACCCTGAGGTCGTACCTGCAGCTGCCGAGGAGGCACCCGGTGAACTCCCAGGACTTTGAAGGAACGATGACGAGCGCGGCCCGCCCCTCTGGACGGGCTCCAGGACTGCGCGTCATCAAGGGAGAAGGGCAGCGGAGGGAGGAGCCGCTCGCCTCCCGGGACGCCGTGGCCCGGGTGCTGATGGAGGCCGGGGCGGACCTGCTGCTGCGGCGAATCAGCCCGGCGCGGGCGGGGGAGATTGAGCGGAAGGTGGACCGGGTCCTGGACCTGTTCGACCGGGTGGACGTGGCGCCGGTGCTGATGCCGGTGCTGAAGCGGCACCTGGACGAACTGGAGGCCCTGATGCGAGAGACTCGCGAGGTGAGGGCCGCCCGGAGGTAGCCACAAAGGCCGTTTCCGGAGCAGTTGGGGGTTTGACCCTCCTTCCCGGTGCGCTTACGCTCGGGGCCATCCCGCGCCCGGAACTCGGGGCCACTCCAAGGGTGGTTGTCCAGGGGCCGGTCAGGTCGCCGTGTCCATCGAAACCTATGGCAGGTATCAGCTCCTGAGTCGTCTCGCCACGGGCGGGATGGCGCAGATCTATCTTGCGCGGCCTCAGGGCGCGGAGCCTGACAAGCGGGTGGTGGTCAAGCGGATCCTTCCGCACCTCGCGGAGAACGACGACTTCGTCAAGATGTTCCTGGACGAGGCGCGCATCGCCGCCCGGCTGAACCACCCCAACGTGGTGCAGATTTTCGACCTGGGCGCCCAGGACGACTCCTTCTTCATCGCCATGGAGTACATCCACGGCGACGACCTGCGCCGGCTGTGGCGGCAGTCGGAGCTGATGGGCCAGCCGCTGCCGGTGCCGCTGGTGTGCCGCATCCTCATCGAGGCCTGCGCCGGCCTGGACTACGCGCACAAGCGCACGGACCCGACGACGGGCCGTCCGCTGGGCATCGTCCACCGGGACGTGTCCCCCCAGAACATCCTGGTGACGTTCGAGGGCGGGGTGAAGGTGGTGGACTTCGGTATCGCCAAGGCGGCGGACCAGGCCACGGTGACCCGCTCCGGCGTGCTGAAGGGGAAGTATTCGTACATGTCCCCGGAGCAGGCGGCGGGCATGCGGGTGGACTGCCGCGCGGACATCTTCGCGCTGGGCATCGTCCTGTACGAACTGCTCACCAGCACGCGCCTGTTCAAGCGCCCCAACGACATCCAGACGCTGACGGCGGTGTCGGAGTGCCGGGTGTTGCCGCCCTCGCACGTGACGTCGCGCGTGCCGGCGGATCTGGACGCCATCGTCCTCAAGGCGCTCGCGAAGGAGCTGCCGGACCGGTACCAGGAAGCGGCGCACCTCCAGCACGCGCTGGAGGAGTGGCTGCGTGCGCACCAGGCGCCCGCCACGTCCGCGCACCTGTCCGCCTTCATGAAGGAGGTCTTCGCGGAGCGGCTGGCCGAGGAGGCCCGGGCGGGCGACGTGCTGGGCGAGGACTCGGATTCGGGGACGTCGAGGCAGGAGGCTCCGCCGCGTCGCACGGGCCTGCGGCCCGCGTTGCCGCCGCGTCCACCGTCGATGTCTCCGGAGGACGACGCGACGGCGGCGCTGCGTCCGCGACCGGCGTCCCGCACGGGCCGCTTCGAACTGGAGCCGGAGAAGCCCGCGCCGCGGCTGACGGGACAGCGCCGGGCGGTGGAGCCCGAGCGGCCCTCTCGCTCTGGCATGAACGTGACGCCTCCGCTGCCGCCGCCCGTGGAAGAGGACGCACCCACGGTGGATGCGCGTGCGCCCGCGTCGGTGACCCGGACGGACGTGAAGCTGGGCGGGGCCGCTGCTGCCGCGCCGACGGAGCCTCGCGGCGCTTCGCGGCCCTTCGGCGGCACGGGCCGCTTCGACCTGGGGGCGCCGGTCCTCCCCGTGGATGACGAGGACGCCCCCACGGTGGATGCCCGCGCTGGCGCGCGCTCGCAGGCGCGGGGTGGGTACGTCGTGGAGGAGGACGCGCCCACCATCGCCATGATGGAGACGGGCCGGCCCGCGCGGGTGGTGATTCCGCTGCGGGACGGCGAGTCGCTCGAGGAGGACGCCCCCACGCTGTCGCTGGGCATGGCGCGCGCGGCGAAGCGCCCCGTGGCTGCCGCGGGCAGCAAGACGTGGCTGTACGTGGGGCTGGCATTGCTGGTCGTCGTGGCGGTGGGCGTGGTGCTCTGGTCGATGCGGTCGCCGGAGCCCATGCCGGTGTCGTTGGACCCGGAGGCCGCGGTGCCCGCGCCCGTGCCCAGGCAGGCCGAGGCGCCGGTCCAGGCTCCGACGGAGCTGCGGCCCCCGCCCGTGGAGCCCCAGCCTCCCGTGGAGCCCGCGCCGGCGCCGGTGCGGCTGCGCATCGAGACGCAGCCCGCGGACGCGGTGGTGCTGGTGGATGGTCAGCGCCACGACGAGCGGCCGGTGATGCTCGAAACGGCGGTAGGCCAGCAGGTCGCCGTGCGGGTGGAGGCCGACCGGCACCAGGCGCAGACGCGCACGGTGACGGTGGGTGAGGACGCGGAGCAGGTGGCGCGCTTCACGCTGGAGCCCGAGCCCCGCGCGGTGGCTGCTGCTCCCGTGGCGGTGGTACGCGAGCGTCCGCCCCGGCCCGAGCCCCGGCAGGAGGTGCGACTGGCCCGGGTGCGCTTCGTCGTGCACCCTTGGGCGGAGGTGACGTGCGGTGGCAAGCGGCTGGGCGAAACGCCCTTCGAGGCCGTGGAGTTGCGAGTGGGCAGCTATGACTGCCGCTTCGTCAACCCCGACCTCAAGAAGACGCTCAGTCGACGTATCGAGGTGAAGCCCATCGACCTCAACGTCGTGAGCGTGAAGTTCGAATAGCACATGCCTTGGATGCTCCCGTGACGCTCGAAGCCGGCACTCACATCGGCAAGTACGTCGTCCGCCGCAAGCTCGCCGAGGGCGGCATGGCGGAAATCTACCTGTGCACGGCGCGCGGCGCGGAGGGCTTCGAGAAGGAAGTCGTCATCAAGCGGGTGCGCGCCTTCCTCGCCAGCGACCCGGAGTTCGTGGGGATGTTCATCGCCGAGGCCCGGCTGGCCTCGCGGCTGAACCACGCGAACGTGGTGCAGATATTCGACTTCGACAAGCATGAGGACACGTACTACCTGGCCATGGAGTACGTGCGCGGCTGCTCGTTGTGGGAGCTGCGCAAGCGCGGCAAGGAGTTGATGGAGCCGGTGCCGCCCATGCTGGTGGCGCACATCGGCGCGGAGGTTGCCCGGGGCCTGCACTATGCGCACCGCGTCCGCGTGAATGGCCAGCCGTTGGACCTGGTGCACCGGGACGTCACGCCGCACAACGTGCTGCTGTCCTTCGACGGCGCGGTGAAGCTGACGGACTTTGGCATCGCCAAGGCGGGCAACAAGCTGACGCAGCCGGGCGTGCTGAAGGGCAAGTTCGCGTACATGTCGCCCGAGCAGGCCCGGGGCGAGGCCGTGGATGCACGCACGGACATCTTCGCGTTGGGCGTGGTGCTGTGGGAGATGCTCACCGGAGGCCGCCTGTTCGACGGGGACTCCGAGGTGGCGGTGCTGCGCGCGGTGCAGCAGAGCACCATTCCGCCTCCGGCCCGGCTGAATCCGGACGTGCCCGCGGACCTGGATGCCGCCGTGGTGCGAGCTCTGGACAGAGACCCCGCGCTCCGCTTCCAGACGGCCGCGGAGTTCGAGCGCGCCCTGGCCCAGTGTGTGCTGACGCATGCGAGGTCCTTGGACGACACGGACCTGAGCGCCTTCATGCGCCGCTTGTTCCCCACCAGCCTCACCCAGGCGATTCCCACCGTGCAGGAGCGCACACACGTCGTGGAAGGGGAGCCGGCACCTGGGGCAGAGGCGTCGCCCGTGCCGCGCGAGCCCACCGCGGTGATGGTGTCTGCTGGCCGCAGCGGCCTGGCGTTGCCGACGTCTCCGGATGAAGACGTCAACGCGCCGACCTTCGTGTTGCCGCGTAGGGGCGAGGTGGCCGCGCTGGATGCGGCGCCACTGCCGCCCATGGCCACGCCGATGATGCCGCTGCCGGCGGTGGCGTCGTCGCCGGTGCCTCGCGGCGCTTCTTTCGAAGGCGCGCCTTCCACTCCGGGTCGGCAGAGCCGTCCGGAGGGCGTGGTCGCGGTGTCGGGGCCGCCCTCCGGCGGGGCCGAGGATGCTCGCGGTGCCGCCTCCAGCCAGGATGCACGGGCCGAGAAGACGCCGAGCAGGGGCTCCGGTGTCCCGGCGGTGTCCGGGAGCGCGCGGACCCCGAGTCGTCCGGAAGGAATCGCCGCCGTCGCGTCACCGTCAGGGCCCTCCGGGAGCCTGAAGCTGGCCAGCGCCTGGGACGATGAGGACGACGACGACGAAGGGACCCCGTCGACTACGGAGCCTGAGGCGCATCCCGGGATGTGGGCCGCCGTGCCTGGATCGTCCGAGGTGCCTGCGGCGGGTTCCCATGGGTCCGGCCCCGAGGGCCTTGCGGCGAGTGTCCGTGCGTCCGGCCCCGAGGGCCCTGCGGCGAGTGTCCGTGCGTCCGGCCCCGAGGGCCCTGCGGCGAGTGTCCGTGCGTCCGGCCCCGAGGGCCCTGCGGCGAATGTCCGTGCGTCCGGCCCCGAGGGCCTTGCGGCGAATGTCCGTGCGTCCGGCCCCGAGGGCCTTGCGGCGGGTGTCCGTGCGTCCGGACCCGAGGTGCCTGGGGCGGGTGCCCAGACGTCCGGATCCGGGGGGCTCGGGGCGAGTGCCCGTGCGTCCAGAGCCGATGTGCCTGCGGTGGGCGCTCATGCGTTCGGCCCCGAGCCTCTCGAGGCGGGTGCCCACGCGTCCGGTCCCGTGGCCTCGGTGGCCGTGCCGGCGGCGCGCCGTCCGTGGGCGCTGGGACTCGCCGTGGCATTGGGGCTCGCAGTCGTCGGAGGTGGCGTCGCTGTGATGCGGGGGACCGAAGCGGCTCCTCCGGTGGCGCCGGCAGAGCCCATGGTGGCCGCCCCCGCTGTTGATGAACCCGTGCCGGCCGCGCAGCCCGCGCCTACGGCGGTCGCTGGGAACGCCGAAGGCGGGGAGACAGGGCCCGCCGAAACCGCCGACACCGAATCCGAGGTGGACGGGCTGATGCGCGAGGAGGTGCTCGCCGCTGCCGCCACCCACCCGGCCTCCGACCCCGCGCCGAGTACGGCCGGCACCCACCAGGAGCCGGAGCGCGTGCGCGCGGCGCCGGCTAGCGGAACGCTCCAGGTCCAGGCCGCGCCCTATGCCACCGTGTTCATCAACGGCAAGCGCATGGGCGAAGTGACGGGGCGGGCGTCGTACCGGTTGCCCGTCGGCAACCACAAGCTCGTTTTCCAGCACCCGTCCGGTGAGCGCCGCTACGACGTCACCGTCACCGCGGGCGGCACCGTCAGCCGCGAGTTCCGCGCCCCCAGGGGGCGCTGAACCAGGCCGGCTCCCGGCGCGGCAGCCTCACCGGCAGCCGCGCCGCAACCTGAGCCCAGGTCCGAAGTCACCCGCCGTACCCGTGCTCGCTTCCGCTTGAGCACCCCCAACGTCCACTCCTGAACGCTGCTGCCTCGCACCCGGCGGGGCCGCCTTCGGGCTGTCACGCCTACCTCGTCCCACCTGCCGCTCCGCCTGTTCAAAGGCGCGCGATTCGTCCGTCGCCGCTTGCCTGCCTGGTGGTCTGCCTTGACACCCAACCGCCCGTTCTGGCACTCAGTGGCCCCCACTCAGTGGATTATATTCAATGGAATCCATGGACCTGCTGGCTCCTGAGGAGATTGCTCGGATCGAGCGTGAGAACGCGGGCGGCCTGCCCGCGAGCGCCATCCTGGAAATCTTTCGGCCGCGGGGCGTGCGCCTGTCGGAGGCGACGTTCCGGAAGTACGTGCAGGCCGGCTTGCTACCCAGGAGTCGCCGGGTGGGCCGGAAGGGGAAGCATCAGGGGAGCGTTGGGCTCTACCCGGTGGAGGCGGTGCGCCGCATCAATGTCATCAAGAAGATGATGGCGGAGGGGCACACCCTGGAGGACATCAAGCGGTCCTATGTCTTCCACAGCAACTACATCGACCAGTTGGAACGGGACCTTGCAGGCCTCCTGAACGGGTTCCAGGAGGAGCTGGGGGACCGCGCCTTTGGGGGGGAGCATCGGCGTACGCTTGAGGCACAGCTAGCAACCTTGCGGCAAAGAGCGCAGGATCTGGTCCGGGATGTCGCCCGGCTCGGTAGCGCCGTGACCGCACGCGCAGACGAAACCATCCGTTCGCAATAGAATACCCGGGAACCGGGTAGACTGGCCTCACGTGGAGGGGACATGTCGGAAGTGAAGCAGCTACAGGAGGAGGGGGGGGACCAGGAATCGGACCAGGCGCAGGAGCGCCGCCGTTCCAAGACCATGTCGCGCAAGGAGATGGCGCGCGACCTGCGGAGGCGTCGCCTCACAGGTCAGGTGGACCCCGAAGAGGCCGACCTGCTGAAGCAGATGGACGACACGCGGCCGCGTACGCGCGCGGACTGCATCAACGGTCCCCGGCCGTGCAACTTCGTCTCCTGCAAGCACAATCTCTACCTGGACGTGAATCCGGAGACGGGGTCCATCAAGCTCAACTTCCCGGACAAGGAGATCTGGGAGCTGGAGCACACCTGCGCCCTGGACGTGGCGGAGAAGGGCGGCATCACGCTCGAGGAGGTGGGAGAGATCATGAACCTCACCCGCGAGCGCATCCGCCAGGTGGAGACGCGCGGGCTGATGAAGCTGCGCGAAGCCACCGAAGCCGAGCCGCCGGTTTCGGCTCGCAAGCCCTGATGTTCGCGGGTGGTTTCCACCCGCCAACGGAGGGCCGACGTGTTGCGTTGACACCCCAGGGGGTGGTTGCTACTACCGCCGCTTCCCGCACACCGAGGCCCACACGTGCTGGCTCTCCTGAGCGTTTCTGATAAGCGAGGTCTGGTTCCCTTCGCCCAGGGGCTCGTCCGCCTGGGCTTCCGGTTGTTGTCCACCGGGGGCACGCTGGAGGCGCTCAAGGGCGCGGGGGTGCCCGTCAAGAAGGTGTCCGAGCACACGCAGAGCCCCGAGATTCTGGGTGGCCGCGTGAAGACGCTCCACCCCCGCATCCACGGCGGCATCCTGGGACGGCTGGAGCTGGAGGCCGACCGGGAGGAGATGAAGGCGCACGGCATCGAGCCCATCTCCCTGGTTGCGGTGAACCTGTATCCATTCCGGCAGACGGTGGCCTCGGGCGCCGCGGAGCCGGAGGTCATCGAGCAGATTGATATCGGCGGGCCCGCGATGGTGCGCGCCTCCGCGAAGAACTTCCGGCACGTCTCGGTGGTGGTGGACCCGGACGACTATCCGGCGGTGCTGGCGGAGCTGGAGCAGCAGAAGGCGGTGAGCGAGGACACGCGGCGCCGGCTGATGCGCAAGGCCTTCGCGCACACGGCGGCCTACGATGCCTCCATCTCCGCGTGGCTGTCCGCGCAGGCGGGCGAGCCATTCCCGGGGGAGCTGTCGCTGGCGTTCCAGAAGTCGCAGGACCTGCGCTACGGGGAGAACCCGCATCAGCGCGGCGCCTTCTACCGCGAGCACGCCGCGCCCCAGGAGCCGACGGTCGCCTTCGCCAAGGTGCTGCAGGGCAAGGAGCTGTCGTACAACAACATCCTGGACCTGGACGCGGCGCTGGGCCTGCTGCTGGAGTTCCCGGAGGCCCCCGCGGCCGTCATCATCAAGCACAACACGCCGTGCGGCGTGGCGGTGGATGCCGCCCTGGTGAAGGCCTACCGCACGGCCCGCGCGGTGGACGAGGTCTCCGCCTTCGGGGGCATCGTCGCGCTCAACCGCGAGGTGGACGCGGCCACGGCCCAGGCCATGGCGGAGACGTTCCTGGAGGCGGTCATCGCGCCGTCGTACTCCCCGGAGGCGTTGCAGGTGCTGGCGGCGAAGAAGAACCTGCGGCTCCTGGAGGCGGGCCCCGCGCTGGCCAGTCCCCAGGCCCGGCCGCGTGCCCAGTTGGACGCTCGCAGCGTGTCCGGTGGCATGCTGCTGATGGACCGGGACTCGGTGGAGCCGCCGCTGTCGTGGAAGGTGGTCTCCAAGCGGGCTCCCACGCCGGAGGAGGAGCGGGCCATGCGCTTCGCCTGGAAGGTGTGCAAACACGTCAAGAGCAACGCCATCGTCTTCGCCTCTGGTGACCAGCTCCTGGCGCAGGGCGGGGGGCAGACGAACCGGGTGGACTCGGTCCGCATCGCGATGCAGCGCGGCGGAGCGGCCCTCCGGGGCAGCGCGGTCGCCTCGGACGCCTTCTTCCCGTTCCGGGATGGGCTGGACGAGGCCGCCCGGGCGGGGGCCACCTGTGTCGTACAGCCCGGCGGTTCGGTCCGTGACGCGGAGTTGATTGCCGCCGCGGATGAACATGGGATGGCCATGGTGCTGACGGGAGTGCGACACTTCCGGCACTGAGCCATGCGCATCGTCTGTCAGAAATGTGCGGCCGCCTACGCGATTGATGACAAGCTCATCACCGCCAAGGGCGTTCGCGCGCAGTGTCCTCGCTGCCGGAACCTGCAGTTGGTCCGGCGCGATCCCTCGGCCGTGCCCGCTGCTGGCGCGCCGGCTCCGGCATCACAGCCCGCGGCGCCCGTCACGCTGACGCCCGTCTCCGGCGCCGCGCCCGCGGCGAATCCCGCGGACGACCTCTTCGGCGACTTCGGTGCGCCGCCGCCCGCCGCGCCCGCGCCTGGCGCTGCTCCGGCTCCCAAGCCCGCCCGGGGAGAGGGCCGCTCGGGCTCGGACCTGTTCGGCGACTTCGGGGCGATGCCCCCGCATGCTCCCGCGTCCGCGCCGCCCGTGGACCCCTTCGCGAGCGTGGGGACGCCGGCTTCGGGAGGCAGTGGGGCCGGTGCGGAGGACCCGCTGCTCGACTTCCTGGGACCGCCGCCCTCCGCGCCGCAGGGGCTGGAGTCCCAGCCTTCGCGCCCGGCGAAGCCCGCCGCTGCGAAGCCCGCGACCTCCGGCTGCCGCGTCTGCCAGAAGCCGCTGACGGATTCCTTCGACCAGGCGCTCGGCATCTGTGATGACTGCCGCCAGCCTGGTTCCGCCCAGGCGCCGGCCGCCGCGAGCCGTCCGGCCGCTCCGGCGGGGAACTCGGACTTCCTGCCTCCCATGGCGGACCTGGGCGGGGGCTCGGCATCGGCGGCGCAAGCCTCGGAGCCAGCGCCCGGTGCCGAGTCCCGCAGTGGCGCGCGCGTGCCCATCAGCACCGACATCATTCCGGACATGGGGCCGGAGCCTCGCAGTGGCCTCCGCGGCTCCTCGCCGCAGCTGGGAGCGGAGCCTCGCAGCGGCTCGCGCTCCGCGCCGGTGCTCGTCACGGATGGGCGCTCCCGTGGAGGCAAGGGCGGACTGGTGGCGGGCCTCGTGGGGCTCGTCGTCGTGGGCGGAGGCGTGGGCGGTTATTTCCTGTACCAACAGCAGCAGCAGGCGTCGCGCCTCCAGGCCGGTCCTCCGCCCGTGGCCGCCATCCCGGAAGCGGTGCAGGCGGTGCTGCCTCGCTGGAAGTTGAAGTACCTGGAGATTCCGGGCACCAGCGCGGAACGGCTCGCGCAGGGGCAGCAGCAGCTCGCCCGTGACGAGCGCTTTGCGTACGCGGAGGCGGAGGAGTCCTTCCAGCAGGCGCTGGTGTTGGATCCGACCAGCGACGCCGCCATCGCGGGCTACGTCCAGGCGCTGGCGCTGGGACGCGGCGCGCGCATGGACGACGCGACGTTCCAGGAGGCCCGGGCGCTGCTGTCGGCGGCGGAGTCGCGGTCCGGCCGCACGGCGCCGTTGCTGCTGGCGCACGCGAACCTCTTGCTGGCCCGCTCCGGTCAGCCCGAGCAGGCACGCCCGCTCGCGGAGGAGTTGCTGGCCCGCGCGGAGCTCCCCGACGCGCAGAAGGCCGAAGCGCACCTGGTGCTGGGCCGCACGTGGCTGTCGTCGTCCCGCGAGCTGGCTCGCAGCCACTTCGACTCCGCGCAGAAGCTGTCGCCGGACATCAAGCGGCTGCACTACTACCGCGCGCTCGCGCATGTGTCGGGCGGTGAGTACTCCGCCGCGCTGGACACGCTGCGCAAGCGGCTGGAGACGAGCCCGAAGGACTGGGAGAGCCTGGCGCTCACCGCCCGCATCTACCAGGAGGTGGGTGAGCCCGCGGAGGCGCGCAAGTTGTACGAGGCCCGGGTGAAGGCGGAGCCCGGCGAACTGCGCGCGCTGTTGCCGCTGGCGATGCTGCGCTACCAGGCGGAAGGCAACGCCGCGGGCGCGGTGCGGGACTTGCGCGCGCTGATGAAGAGCCGGGCGCGCTACGACGGGCCCGAGGTGGCCGAGGTGCTGGTGCACCTGGCGGCCGCGGAGCGCACCGCGGGCAGTCAGGACGCGGCGGTGAAGTCGGCGGAAGAGGCCCTGCAGCTCGTGAAGGGACTGCCGGAGGCGCACCTCCAGCTCTTCCTGGTGGCCCTGGGCCGCCGCGATGCGGAGATGGCACGGACCCATCTGCCGGGCTTCCGCGGGCAACTGGAGGACGGCGCGCTGGAGAAGGTGCTCGAAGGCCGGCTGCTGCTCCTGGAGAAGAAGCCGCTGGAGGCGCTGGAGGCATTCCAGGCGGCGGTGAAGCTGGACGCGCGGCGGCTGGACGCGCAGCTGCTGGCGGGCGTCGCCGCGGCGAGCGCGAAGCGACGCGACGATGCCTTCCGCGCGCTGCACCAGGCGCTGCAATCGGATCCGCTCCGGCTGGAGCCGCGGCCCGCGACGTCCGCCTACTGGCTGCGCCCGCGCGAGACGGTGGAGGGCGTGGAGGGGGCCATCCTCGCGCTGTCCGAGGGACCGGAGGATCCGTCCCCACTGTTGTACGAGGGCCTGCTGCGTTTCCACCAGCACCAGTTCGACGCGGCCGAGCGTCACCTGCGCAGTGTGTTGGAGGTGGACGCGAACAACGCGGGGGCCCTGGCCTACCGCTCGCTCATCGCGCTACAGCGAGGTGCTATTGCGGACGCCCGGCGCCTGGGCGAACGCTCCGCGGCGGCGGGGCGGCAGATGCCGGTGTCGCATCTGGCGCACGGCCTGGCGTTGGCGGAGGCCCGGCAGGTGGAGCCGGCCAAGCGCGCGCTGCGGGACGCGCTGGCCCTGGCGCCCACGCTGCTATCGGCGCAGGCGCGACTGGCGCAGTTGGAGTCGGCCCGGGGCAAGGACGTGGCGCGAGACACCCTGGTGAAGGTGGTGGGGTTGGATCCGGCATACCTCCCCGCGAAGCGGATGCTCTACCTGTTGGAACGGTGAGGTGGATGTGAAGGTCCTGCTGCTCGGTTCCGGTGGCCGTGAGCACGCGCTCGCGTGGAAGCTGTCGCAGAGCCCCTTGTTGACCCAGCTCTTGTGCGGTCCGGGCAATCCGGGCACGGCGAAGCTGGGCACCAACGTGGCCCTGCGCGCGGAGGCTCCGGAGGAAGTCGCCGCGTTCGCGAAGCGCGAGGCGGTGGACCTGGTGGTGGTGGGGCCAGAGGCGCCGCTGGTCGCGGGGGTCGCTGACGCGCTGGCCGACGCGGGCATCGCCTGCTTCGGGCCCGTGGCGGCGGGCGCGCGCATCGAAGGGTCCAAGGCCTTCGCGAAGGAAATCATGGCCGAGGCCGGTGTGCCCACCGCCGCCTTCCAGACCTTCACCGACATGGCGGCGGCGGAAGCCTACGCGGTGGCGCAGGGCCGCATCGTCGTCAAGGCGGATGGCCTGGCGGCGGGCAAGGGCGTCATCGTCGCCCACGACGTGGAGGCCGCGCGCGCGGCGGTGCGCGCCGTGGGGGCCATGGGCGTGGCGGGCCAGACGATGGTCCTGGAGGAGCTGCTGGAGGGAGAAGAGGTGTCCGCGATGGCGCTGTGTGACGGCGAGCGCTACGCCATGCTTCCCTTGTCCCAGGACCACAAGCGCGTGGGCGAAGGTGACACCGGGCCGAACACCGGTGGCATGGGCGCGTACAGCCCCGCGCCTTTCCTGTCCGCCGCGCAGCTCGCCGAGGTGGGCGAGCGCGTGGTCGCCCCGACGCTGGCCGTGTTGCGCCGGCGCGGAATTCCCTTCCGGGGCGTGCTGTATGCGGGGCTGATGCTCACGCGCGGCGGCCCGAAGGTGCTGGAGTTCAACGCGCGCTTCGGTGACCCGGAGACGCAGGTGTTGATGATGCAACTGGGGGAGGACCTGCTGCCGTTGCTGGACGCGTGTGCCCGAGGCGCGCTCGCGCCGCGGACGCTGGTGTCCGCGCCTGGTGCCTCGGTGGGCGTGGTGCTGGCGGCGCGGGGCTATCCGGACGCGCCGGAGAAGGGCCAGCGGATTGAAGGGCTGGACGCGGTGCCACCCGACGCCACGGTGTTCCTGGCGGGCACGGAGGCGCGCGACGGCGGCATTGTGACGGCCGGAGGCCGGGTGCTGACGGTGTGCGCGCGGGGCGAGGACCTGGCGCAGGCGCGTGAGCGGGCCTACGCGGCGGTGGCGGCCGTGCGCTTCGAGGGCATGCACTTCCGCCGGGACATCGGCGCGCGAGGGATGAAGGCCGCCCCGTGAACCGCCTTTCGCGCTACCTGCTCGGGGAGCTGCTGGTCCCGCTCGGCGTGTGGGTGGCGTTCATGTTCCTGCTGCTCTTCGTCATGCAGTTCCTGCGGGGCACCGACGTGCTGCTGGGCTCGTCGGTGACGCTGGTGGACATGGCGCGGCTGCTGGCGTACCTGGCGCCGCACTTCCTGATGATGGCGCTGCCCATCGCCTTCCTGCTGGCCATCCTCCTGGGGCTGGGGCGGCTGGGCGAGGACCGGGAACTGGTCGCGCTCCAGGCGCTGGGCATCGGGCCGGTGCGCCTGCTGGCCGCGCCAATGGGCATCGCGGTGGCGCTCAGCGTGCTGATGCTGGTCATCACCTCCACGGCGCAGCCCTGGGGCCTGTCGGGCTTGAAGGTGCTGGTGAGCGAGGTCATCCGGAAGAACGCCGTGGGCGACGTGAAGTCCGGCGTCTTCTACGAGGACCTCAGCAACTTGACGCTGTACGCGGAGCAGGTGTCCGCGGACGGGAAGTGGACCAACGTGCTCCTGCATGACGACCGGGAGGCGAATTCGCCGCTGCTGGTGCTGGCGCAGCGGGGGCAGGTGGGCACGTCCACCAGCGGCGAGGTGCTGCGCTTCGCGCTGGAGGCGGGGGAGGTGCACCGCTCCGCGGGCCGCGAGACGGAGGAGTACAGCATCATCCGGTTCGACCAGGCCGAAATCAGCGTGGGTGTGGGTGCTTCCATGGGCAAGCGCAGCCGCTTCTCCTTCTCCCGCGAGGAGCTGACGCCCGGCGAACTGATGGAGGCGGCGCGCGAGGCGGAAGCGCAGGGCGAGGATGCGCGCATGTACCGGATGGCGCTGCACAGCCGGCTCGGGAACGCGCTGGCGCCCATCGCCTTCGCGCTGCTGGGCACGCCGCTGGCCATGGGCCGGCGCCAGTCGGGCCGGGCGTGGGGCTACCTGCTGACGCTGGGGGGCTACGTCCTCTACTACCTGCTGAGCCGCGTCTTCGAGCAGATGGGGCAGAAGGGCCAGATGCCCGTGGGGCTGGCGGGGCAGATGGCCAACCTGGTGTTCGTCGCGGTGGGGCTGGTGGCCCTGTACCGGGTGAGCCGCTCGGGGACGGTCAAGTGAGGGGGACGCTCTTCATCTACGTGCTGCGCACGTACCTGCGCTTCGCCCTGGGCATCCTCGGGGGCCTGGTGCTGGTGTTCGTGGTGGTGGACTTCGTGGACCGCGCGAAGCTGTATACGGGCCCGGGCTGGGTGTGGGACGCGGCGGAGCTCTACTTCTACAAGGCGATGATGTCGGTGCAGCAACTGGGGCCGGCGGCGCTGCTGCTGGCGGCGGGCACCACGGTGTCCGCGCTGCGCAAGCAGGGCGAGGTGACGGCCATCCGGGCGCTGACCTTCGGCCCGTCCGCGCTGTACCTGCCCATCCTCGTGGCGTCGTTCGCGGCCTGCGTGGGCCTGGTGGCCTTCGACGAGCGGGTGGCGACGTACTCCGGCCGGCGCGTGGACGAAATCACCACCCAGCGCTTCAACAAGTGGGGCGACTGGCGCTTCTACTACACGCCGAAGCAGTGGTTCCGGCGTGGGGACAACATCTTCTTCCTCCGGGGCGGCAGCGCGCAGGAGGGCTTCCAGGACGTGTCCGTCTTCACGGTGACGGAGTCCTTCGACCTCCAGCGGC
This sequence comes from Myxococcus virescens, assembly GCF_900101905.1. Taxonomy (NCBI): domain Bacteria; kingdom Pseudomonadati; phylum Myxococcota; class Myxococcia; order Myxococcales; family Myxococcaceae; genus Myxococcus; species Myxococcus virescens. The sequence goes on from NZ_FNAJ01000012.1 coordinate 53,108, forward strand.
GCCTGGACGCATCCGGCATGTTCCCGGTGGAGGGCATGCGCTGGCGCCTGACGGACGTGGTGGAGCGCACCTTCGACGGCGAGGGGAAGACGTCCGTACGGCAGCTCCCGGAAGCGGAGTACGACCTGGGCGTGGCCGTCACCGCGTTCCGCATCCGGCCGGGGCGTCCGGAGCAGATGCGGGCGTCCGAGCTGCGCGAGCAGATTGCCGCGCGCCGCGACGTGGGCCTGGCGACGAAGCAGTTCGAGCTGGCGTTGCACAACCGCTTCGCCTACCCGATGGCGGCGTTCCCCGCGGCGCTGCTGGGGGTGGGGCTGGCCCTGCGCGCCAACCGGCGAGGGCACCTCACGGCCGCCATCATCGAGGGTCTGCTGACGGCGGTGGCGATGTGGGGCTTGATGATGGTGTGCCGGACCCTGGTGCTCACGGAGCGGCTGTCTCCTGTCGTCGCCGCGTGGACGCCCACCGTGCTGCTGGGCCTCATCGCGGGCGCTGTGTGGTTGCAGCGTGAGGGCCGGTTGCACCTGCCGCGGCGCTCGCTGCTGGTGAGATAGCGTGTCCGCGCTCATGGGAACCGCGTCCGAGCTTCCGCTGGACCTGCGCTGGCGCCGCGCCATCAACGCCGTGCTCGTGCTGTGGACCGTGGGCCTGGTGCTGGCGGAGGTCGTCCTCCAGGTGGCGACGGGCGCGGCGGTGTTGCTGTCGTTGATCCTGCTGGTGCGAGGGCGGCTCCACCTGGCGCCGGACGTGCGCGCCTACGTCGGGGCCAGTGGGGTGCTGTGCCTGTGGCAGGCGGCGTCGCCCGCGGTGGCGCTGCTGACGGGCGCGGCGGAGTCGTGGCCGCGTGGCGCGCGGTACGGCCAGGTGCTGGACTCGGTGGCGGGCGCCGCGGCCGCGTGCATTGGCGCCATGGGCGTGCCGTGGCTGCTGCTGGCGGGCGTCCTCGCGGGAGGGTGGCTGCTGGCCGCGCTGTTGGGCATGTTCCAGAACCGGGTGCGCTGGTCCGTGGAGCTGCCCTCCTTCCTCAAGCTCAACCTGGGGCGACTGCACGAGAACTTCGGCACCGAGGAGTCTCCGCGCTACGCGGCGGGTGGCTTCTTCTCCCACCGGCTTCGCTTCGCGCACGGCGCCATCGCGGCGCTCGGTCCCGCGCTGTCGGTGCTGGGCAGCGCGGACCAGGCGCGGCGGCGCATCCTGGCGGGGGCGGTGGTGATGGGGATGCTCATCTCCATCTACAACGCCTTCGCGCGAGCGGCGCTGGGCGCGGCGTTGCTCGTGAGCGTGGTGGCGTTGCTGCTGCTGGTCCAGGGCTCCGCGCGGAAGATGGGGTTGGCGCTCCTGTTCGCGCTGGTGGCCGTCGTCTCCATGAGCCCGGCCTGGCGCACGCGGCTGGAGAAGGCGCTGGGCAACATCTACGGCGGAGAGCGCGAGCACGCCATGGCCGTGGGCTGGAGCCTGGTGCGTGAACACCCGCTGACGGGGGTGGGCTTCGGCAACCACAAGCCGGCGGCCCTGGCCACGCAGGACGAGACGGGCATCACCGACCTGCTGGCCACCGATTCGCACAACCTCTGGCTGACGGTGTGGGCGGAGACGGGCCTCGTGGGGCTGCTGCTGATGCTGGCGATGCACGGCCTGCTGGGGCGCGCCCTCATCCGGCGCTACCGCGAGGGCTCCATCGCGGCCACGGGCGCGCTGCTGTCCTGGGTGGGCTTCCACATCCTCGCGCTGGTGCACTACCTGCCGTTCCACTCCAGCGTGTACCTGTCCTTCTCGCTCATCTGGGGGCTGGGGCTGTGCGAGGGCAGTGAACGCCTGCGCGGCCGGGAGGCCCGTCAGGGGCTCCTGGAGATGGAAGGCGCGTCCAGGCCCACGCCCTAGCGGCGAGGCGTCCCGCGCGAGCCTCCAGGCGCCGGGGACTCCAGCACGCGGCGGTAGACGGCCAGGGTGCGCCGGGCACAGTCGTCCCAGGTGAAGCGCGCCACGCGCTCCCGGCCCAGCTCCACCAGCTCCCGGCGCAGCGCGTCGTCGCGAAGCACGCGCAGCGTCGCTTCACGCCACGCCACCGCGTCGTCCGGGGAGAGCCTCAACGCCGCGTTGCCCACGACCTCGGGCAGGGCCGTCGTATCCGACGCCAGCACCGGGCAGCCCGCGCCCATGGCCTCCAGGGCCGGCAGCCCGAAGCCTTCGTAGCGAGAGGGCAGCAGCAGCGCCGCCGCCGCGCCGTAGAACAGCGGCATCTGGTCCTCGGGCAGCTCCTCCAAATCGACCACGTTCTCGTGGAGCCCCAGCTCGTGCGCCACCGCGCCCTTGCCCGCTAGCAGCACGACGGGCACCGGCAGCTCCCCGGCGAAATCCTTCAGCAGCGCCAGGTTCTTGAAGCGCTTGGCGTTGCCCACCGCCGCCACGTAGCGCGCTGGCAGCTCGTACCGTTCGCGGAACGCGGCGGCCTCGGCCTGGGTCGACGGCTGGAAGTTGGCATCCACCCCGTTGTGAATCACCTGGAGGCGGTAGGGCGACAGCTTGAGGTGCTTCGCGAGCTCGTCGCGCGAGAACTCGGACACCGTCACCAGCGCGGTGGCCCGCTTCGCGCGAGGGCCCACCACCACGCGGTAGTAGATGGACTGGGCGGGCGTGTACTGGTCCGCCAGCGCCAGGTGATTGGCGTCGTGGAGCGTGGCCACCAGCCGCCCGTTCCAGAAGAGGGGCAGCGAGAAGGAGGTGGCGTGGAACGCATCCGGCGCCAGCTTCACCAGGTCCGCCGCCAGCGCCGGCTGCTCGAGGGGCGACAGAAACCCGGCCAGCGCGCGGTGCAGCGGCATGCGCGGCGTCAGCTCACCCAGGTCGGGCGCGAGCCCTTCGGGGGGCACCAACGCGGAGAAGTGCAGGTCGGGCGCGAGCACGGGCATCCGCCGCGCCAGCTCCAGGGCGTAACGGGCAATCCCATGCAGCCGGCCGCGCACCATGCGCAGGTCGAGGAGGACGTGGGCCACGGCCCCCGCGTACCACACGCGCGGCCTCCATGGGGGGCGGGCGGGCACGCGGGGCCTCATCGACGCTTGCCGCGCCGCGCGCACCCAGTGCTAGAAGCCGTGCCGTGAAGGTTGCCCTGGTCCACGATTGGCTCGTTACCCACCGAGGGGGTGAGCGCGTCCTTGATGCCCTCTGCGAAGTCCTGCCGGACGCGGACATCTATACGCTCATCCACAAGCCGGGCTCCCAGTCGCCGGCCATCGAGTCCCGCCGCATCTTCACGTCCTTCCTTCAGCACATCCCCGGCATCCACGCGCGCTACCGGCACTTCCTGCCGCTGATGCCGAAGGCCATCGAGTCCCTCCAACTCCAGGGGAAGTACGACCTGGTCCTCTCCTCCAGCCACTGCGTGGCCAAGGGCCTGCGCACGCCGCGGGGCACGCCGCACCTGAGCTACGTGCACGCGCCCATGCGGTACATGTGGGACTTGTTCGATGACTATTTCGGACCCGGACGCACGGGCCTCGCGGTGCGCGCGGCGGCCCATGCCGTCCGGCCCTGGCTGCGCCGGTGGGACCGCCGGACGGCGGCGGGGGTCGATCGTTTCATCGCCAACAGCCGACACATCGCCACCAAGGTGCAGCGCTTCTGGGGCCGCGAGGCGTCGGTCATCCACCCGCCCGTCTCCCTGGAGCGCTTCGCCCAGGTCCCTCTAGAGGGCGGAGGCCAGGGCGGCTACTTCCTCTGGCTGGGGGCCTTCGCGCCGTACAAGCGATTGGACGTGGCGTTGGAGGCGTTCCGAAGCCTGGATGCACGGCTCTGGGTGGTGGGCGCGGGCCAGGAGGCCGCGCGCCTGGGCGTCGGAAGCCTGCCTGAAAATATCCGCTTCCTTGGCAACGTCTTGGATGCGTCGCTTCCGGCGCTGTACCGAGACGCTCGCGCGCTCATCTTCACGCCCGAGGAGGATTTCGGCATCACCCCGCTGGAATCCCAGGCGGCGGGCCGGCCCGTCATCGCCTATGGGAAGGGCGGCGCGCTCGAGACGGTGACGGCGCAGACGGGAATGTTCTTCTCAGAACAGACGCCGGAATCGCTCGCCGCCGCCGTGCGCCGGTTCGACGAATGGGAAGCAGGCTTTCGGCCTGAAGCCGCTCGCGCGCAGGCCGAGCGCTTCGGCCGCGCGCATTTCCAAAGTGCCATTCTTCGAGAGATTCACTCGGTGCTGGGGGAGGTGTTGCCAGATTCCCCAGGCCCCGCAGCGGGACTGTGACTTCGCTGTCGCTCCTGTCTTGGTCTTTTGTGGGCAACAGGTGGACACCACCCCTGGCTGGGGGGGCGGGGCCGCCGCAACCCATTGTTTTCACAAATTTTTTCGTGCTAGCAAGCGCGGCTATCAAACGGTGATGGGCAAGACGCGTGTCCGGATGAAGAGGGCGCGAGTCTTGCACCGGGGTGGCCACCCGTTGATTACGCCACAGGAGTACTTCGGTGTTCAGTCGTCTCCAGCGTTTCTACACATCGATCAAAGTCGTCGCCGACATGGTGATGCTCGCGCTGGCATTCGTCCTCGCGTACGCCACGCGCTTCTCCGGCATCGTGCCCGTCACGGAGGGGATTCCTCCCTGGACGGACTCGTTCTTTTCGCTGCTGATGGTGCTCGTCATCTTCCCGGTGACGTTCCACCAGTCACGCCTGTACGGCACCAACCGTTCCCGGACGAATACGGGCGAGGTGTTCGAGGTATTCAAGTCCACCATCACCGCGGCGCTCATCCTCGTGGCGGTGACGTACTTCGTGCGCGAGCGCTACTCGCGCCTCACGCTGGCCATCTTCATCGTCTATGCGTTCGCGCTGGTGACATGCAGCCGGCTGGTGACGCGCTATCTGGTGAGTGAAATCCGGCGCCGGGGCCACAACCTCAAGTCCATCCTCGTCATCGGAGCGGGGGACCTGGGGCAGCGGGTCATCGAGACGGTGGAGCACCACCGCGAGCTGGGCTTCCGGGTGATGGGCGTGCTGACGCTGCACCCGGAGAAGGTGGGCCAGTACGTGAATGACGTGCGCGTCATCGGGCTCGTGGACCAGGTGAACGAGGTGCTGGATTCGCACCCGGTGGACCAGGTCATCCTCGCGCTGCCGCTGGAGGGCCACGCCCACGTCAAGGCGCTGATGGACAAGCTGGCCCTGCGCACCGTGGACGTGCGCGTGGTGCCGGACCTGTACCAGTACATCACCCTCTATGGTGGCCTGGAGGAGTTCGGCGGGTTGCCCATCATCCGTCTCCAAGGCGACCCGATGGAGGGCTGGAGCCGGGTGGCCAAGCGGGCCTTCGACATCCTCTTCTCGTTGCTGGCCATCCTCATCACCGCGCCGCTCATGGCCGCCACCGCGCTGGCGGTGCGGCTCACCAGCCGTGGGCCCATGCTCTACCGCCAGGAGCGCATGGGCATGGATGGGCGCACCTTCCCCATACTCAAGTTCCGCACCATGTGCATCGACGCCGAGCACAGCGGCGCGATGATGGCCTGCCCGGACGACCCGCGGCGCACGGTGATTGGCACGTTCCTGCGGAAGTACTCCCTGGATGAGCTCCCTCAGTTTTTCAACGTCCTGCGCGGCGACATGAGCCTGGTGGGTCCGCGCCCGGAGCGCCCTGTCTTCATCGAGGAGTTCAAGCGGCAGATTCCGCGCTACCACCTGCGGCACAAGGTGAAGGCGGGCATCACCGGCTGGGCGCAAATCAACGGCCTGCGCGGCCAGACGTGCATCGAGAAGCGCATCGAGTACGACCTGTACTACATCGAGAACTGGTCGCTGCTGATGGACCTGAAGATTCTCGTGCGCACGGCGCTGGGCGGCTTCCTGTCGAAGAACGCCTACTGACGCCGCGAGCCCGGGCGGTGGCGCTCGCCACGGCCCGGGCCCGGGGGCTCAACGCTGCTGCGTGGTGACTACTGGATGCTCCACACCACGGTGCCGGTGCAGCTCCCGCTGGAGTAGCAGCCCGCGCGAATCTGCAGGGTGGTGGCCGTGGACGAGGTGTACGTCAGGCTGGAGCCACGGCCGCCGCACGCGTCGTCGTTGACCGCCGCCTGCGTGGCGCCGTTGAAGAGGCGCAGGTAGGTGTCGCCCGTGAAGGTCGCGCCCGTCACGCCGCAGGTGGCCACGGTGATGCTCTTGCCCGCGGCGATGGCGACGTCGCTGTTGGTGGTGTTCTGCTGCGCGCTGTTGGTGTTGCTGGCGCTGAAGTTGAAGCTCCCGCTGGTGGGGCTGCCGGAGCCGCCGGAGATTTCCCACACGACGCGGCCGGTGCAGCTCCCGGTGGAGTAGCAGCCGGCGCGAACCTCGTGGTTGCCGGCGGTGGTGGCGGTGAAGGTGATGCTGGAGCCACGGCCGCCGCAGGAGTCGTCGTTGGTGGCCACCTCGGTGCCGGCGGGGTTGCGCAGGCGCAGCCACGTGTCACCGGTGAACTGCGTCCCCGTGAGGCCACACGTCGCGACGGTGAGCGTCTGGCCCGCGGTCAGCGGGATGACGTGGTTGGTGGTGTTCTGCTGCGCGCTGTTGGTGTTGCTGGCGCTGTAGTCGAACGAGTTCTCCGGCGGCGGGGGCGGCGGCGGAGGAGGAGGCGGCGGCTCACCGTTGCCGCCGGGGTTGGGGCAGTCGGCGGCGGGCAGCGCGCACTGGGGCAGGCTGGTGCCCAGGTGGCTGATGACCGCTTCGATGGGCACGCCGCGGTTGGGGCAGTTGGCGCAGTGGTGCAGGGCCACCACCAGGTTGTCCGAATGGCCGATGACGGGCGAGCCGGAGGAGCCGCCCTGCGTGTCCGCGTAGTAGCCGATGTCGTTGGGGCCACCGGATTGGCAGGAGGCCTCGTTGCGGCTGTAGATCTCCGCGAAGCCGGACTCGTCCCGGGCATGCGTGGAGTGCACGGCGATCTTCTTGCCGTGGCCAGCCGGGTGCTGCGGCAGATAGATGCGCTCGTTCACCACGGCGCCGGACGAGCGCAGCTGGAGGTAGCCGTAGGTGTTCACCGGGTTCTGGGACAACTGGATGAGCGCGTAGTCACGCGGCGCGTCCACCTTCACCAGCGTGCCGCCCGGGATGACGTTGCCCGGACAGCCGAACCAGCTCGCGCAGTTCGTCGAACAGCTCGCGCCTTCCGCCATGAACTCGTACTGGGTGTTCTGCGCTTCGCTCGCCGTACCGACGCAGTGCTGGTTGGTCATCAGGTGGCCCTGGCTGCCCACGAGCCAGCCCGTGCACGCACCGGAGCCGTTGATGAGCAGGCGCGCCACTGGACGAGCGCGGCCGTAGAGGGTGGGGTCGCTGGAGGCATAGCAGGGCGCCCACTGCGTGTCGTCCGGGCCGCACAGCGCCTTGTCGTTCGACACGCCCATCTCCTCGTTGGTGTAGCCCCGGGCATACCGGTCGATGGAGTAGCCGTGCTTGTTGAGGATGCCGCGGCGGTTGACTCCGTCGCGGCTGTGCAGCTCGATGATGGCCGTCTCACCGGCAATGTGGATGGCCCAGAAGCCACTGCGCGCACCCGGGTGCGAGTTGTCGTAGCGCCACGACCGGGAGTTGTCCGGCGAGCGCACCACGACGAAGTCGCCATCCTCCAGGTCGAGCCGCTCGAAGTGAGGCGCGATGTACGCCGCGCCAGCGTGGGTGATGACGTCCGTGTGGATGGGGCCGTCGGAGGCGCGAATCTGCGTGGTGGCGTAGGGGTGGGTCGTCTCGAAGCGACGGAAGACGTCCTCGCCCACCTTCGTGAGCCGCTGTGACGAAGAGGAAACTTCTTCCTGCTGGCAGACCTCATCGGAGGCCAGCGCCGCCGGCGCCCCCGTGACCAGCGCCGTGACAAGACATGCGAGTCGGATGCGTTTCATCGATTCTCCTCGGAGTGAAGCCTTGGCGGGTTTGACTGCACTCCCAGTTATATCCCGAGAAACTGGCAATTCCGTGTGATTGCCATGGGTTCTGTGGCTGGAACGGTGTGGTTGGAGATTTTCCGCTTCACGGTGAGTATTGGTTTTCCGTTGCGGCGAGGGGTTTGGAGCCGGGCCTTGGTTTCACTCGGCGCAGGTGCCTGTGGCGCCGGTCGTGCGGCCTGGCTGGCATGCAGCGGCCATGCGGTGGGAGGGGCGTCTCAGTCGCTGAGAAGGCGTCTAGAATCGGCCGGACATGGCCGAAAAGCTCGGAGCGATCCTGGTCCGCAAGGGCCTCATCACGCAGGCGCAGCTCGACGAAGCCCTCCGGGCCCAGCTCATCTACGGTGGAAGGTTGGGCTCCAACCTTGTCGAGCTGGACATCCTCGACATCGACACCCTGGCCATGGTGCTGGGGGAGATGTGCCGCTACCCGGTGGCGCAGGAAGCGGACTTCGTGGCGGCACCGGACGCGGTGCTGCAACTGCTTCCCGCGGCGATGGCGGAGAAGCACCAGGCCTTCCCGCTGGAGCAGGAAGGCCGGCGGCTGAAGGTGGCCATGGCCAGCCCGCTGGAAATCGAGCACGCGGATGCGCTGGGGTTCATCACCGGTCTGCGCATCGTTCCGTACGTCACGCCGGAGCTGCGGCTGTTCCAGTTCCAGGAGCTTCGCTACGGCATCAAGCGCGAGACGCGTTTCATCCAGATGGCCTCGACGAAGCGTCCGAATCGGACCGCGGCCGTGACGCTCCCTTCGATGCCCGCCGCGCTGAGCATGACGCCTCCGCCTCCCGCGCCCGTGAGAGCGGAGCCCGAGGCGGAAGGGATGTTCGGTGGGCTCGCGCCCGGGCAGTACTTGAGCGGCGATGACCCGGACACGGAGCCCGAGGATTCCGGCTCGGGCCGGTGGGCGCCGGCCGTGTCGGGGAGCTCGCATCCGTTGGACCCGCTGCCGTCGTCCGCGCCTCCGGTGGCGAGGATTGATTTCGGGGAGGACGGCGGGATGCGGGCGGTGACGCCCGAGGTGCCCGTGCCTCCGACGCTGACGCCAGTGGGGGGCGGAGCGCGGCCTGCCTCGCCGCCGCGACTCACGCCGACGGAGACGCCGCGTGCCGTCGCGCCGCCTCCGTTCGCGCTGGAGCAGGCGCCCGCGGAGGAGATTGACCTCCTGGAGGAAGGGGAGGTGCTGGAGGAGGGCGAGGTCGTCGAGGACGTGGCGGCTGTGCCCGAGGACTTCGATGGGGGTGTTCCCGCGCCAGGCGTTGCTGTGGCCTCGGCCATGCCGGTGGCTCCGCAGGGGGGCGGTGGAGGGACGCAGCCGCCTGGGTTGGCGTCGCGGCAGGGTGTGCCGACTCGGCCTCCGTTTCCTCCGATGGGCGCCGCTTCTTCTTCGCCCGGGGCGTCGGCTCAGGGGGCTTCGGGGGCGGGCGAGGGGATGGGTGTTCCTCCTGGGATGCTCTCGCGGCCATCGGCGCATCCGGGCGCTCCGGTGCCTCCGGGGATGGTGGGGGCTCGGCCTCCGTCGTCTCCTGGGCTTCAGGCGGTGGCGGGACCGCCGGGCATGGTGGGCGCGCCGTCTGGGCCGGGGGCGTCGATGCCGCAGCAGGGGGCCGGGGTTCGGTCGCCCTCCGCGACGGGACTGCCTGCGGTGCATGGCGCGCCGGGCGTGGGGACTGCTGGCCCGCAGGTTCCTCCGGGGATGCTGGGCGCATCGCCGTCGTCCGCGCCCGGAGGGATGGCTGTTCCACCAGGGATGATGGCGGTACGTCCGCCGTCCGCGACGGGACTGCCCGCGGTTCCTGGGCCACACGGTCGGGTGCCGCCAGGCATGGCGGGCGCACGGCCTCCGTCCATGACGGGTGTACCGGCAGTGCCGGGGCCTCATGGGCCGGTGCCTCCGGGGACGATGGGCGCACCGCCTCCGGCGACGGTTGGGGCGGGGGCCCCGGTGCCTCCAGGAGTGATGGGGAATCGGCCTCCGTCCGCGACGGGACTGCCTGCGGTGTCGGGACCTCCTGGCATGGCGGGTGGCGCGTCCGGTCCTGCTGGGCCAGTTCCTCCCGGGATGATGGGACATCGCCCGAAGTCCGCGACGGGCTTGCCCTCAGTACCGGGGCCTCATGGGCCGGTGCCTCCGGGAACGATGGGCGCACGGCCTCCTCCCTCGCCCGGGCCACAAGGGCCGGTCCCTCCCGGGATGATGGGCCATCGTCCGCCGTCCGCGACGGGCCTGCCCGCGGTGCCGGGGCCTCATGGACCGGTGTCTCCGGGAATGGTGGGAGCACGCCCCTCATCGTCGGGCCTGCCTGCGATGCCCGGGCCTCATGGGGGGCCGGTGCCGCCGGGAATGATGGGAGCACGGCCTTCGCCCTCGCCCGGATTGCCAGGGTCGCATCGGCCGGTGCCTGCGGGGATGGGAGCACGGCCGCCACCTGCGCCGGGCCTGCCTGTGCCTCACGGGTCGGTACCTCCGGGGATGATGGGCGCGCGACCGCCGTCGTCGCCGGGACTGCCTGCAGTGCGGGGGGCTCGCGGGGCGATGCCACCGGGAATGACGGGCGCGCCGCCTTCGTCCGTGCACAGGGGGCCCCAAGCTCCCGGGCCTCACGGGACGATGCCACCGGGAATGACGGGTGCATCGCCTGCGACTGCGCACAGGGGGCCCCAGGCTCCTGGGTCTCACGGGGCGATGCCACCGGGGATGACGGGCGCACTGCCTGCGGCTGCGCACGCGGGGCCCCAGGCTCCTGGGCTTCACGGGGCGATGCCACCGGGGATGGCGGGCGCACTGCCTGCGTCCGTGCACGGGGGGCCCGATGCCCCCGTGCCTCCCGGGGCGGTGCCACCGGGAATGACGGGCGCTCCGCCTGCGACTGCGCACGCGGGGCCCCATGCTTCTGGGCCTCACGGGGCGATGCCGCCGGGAATGACGGGCGCACCGCCTGCGGCTGCTCACGGGGTGCCCGATGCCCCCGTGCCTCCCGGAGCACTGCCTCCGGAGATGACTGCTGGGGCTCGGGCCGTCGCCGGGCCGGGGATGCCCCGGCCTCATTCGCCTCACGGACAGACGCCTCCGGGCACATTGCCCGTACCTACGGCCGCAGGTGGCGCGCCTGTGGCCGTGCAGGGTGCGCCCACGCCGGGAATGGCGCGGGGCCCGTCGAGCGGACCGCCCGCGCAGGAGTCCCCGACGCCGCCTTCAGGCGTGGTCGCTGCGCATCCAGCGGGCATGCCGTCGCAGCTCCCCACGGGGATGACGCCTCCCGGAGCGATGTCGCCTCCCGCGTCACTGGGGGATGCACAGCCCGTGGACGCGGACATGCCAGTCCCTGGCAATGCCGCTGCGGAAGCTCCAAGGACCGATGCGCCAGCCGAGACTCCTCCAGCGGAAGCTCGCGCTGCCCCGTCCTCGGCTGCCGCGGATGGAACGGAACCTCCGTTCCACTTCGAGCATGACCTGGGGGCTTCGGTGCCGAGCGGTGTTCCCTCGGCGCCGGACTTCGATTCAAGCCGGATGCCGGTTCCTCCCGGAATGTCACCCGCGGTTCATCGTGGGCACGGCGTCTCGCCTGCTCCCTTCGCGACTGAAGGACGAGAGTCCCCCGACGAGCGCGGCGCGGTGCCTCAACGGGTTGGCATCCCTGCTGAGGTGCCGGCTCAAGAGCACGTGCCGTCTGCTGTCGACGCGAGTGGGGCTCCCGAGCAGGCGTTGCCCACGGACTCTGACGTGGTGTTCGACGTCGAAGCCGTTGCCGTCACGGCTCCCGACATCGTGTCGGCGACCCCTGTCGCGACCGAAGGTGCGTCGTCGGTGGACGCGGAGGTGCCTCCCGAAACGCCAGACCGCACGGATGCCACGGTCGTCGTTGAGCCGGTCCTTGCCACCGACGCCGCAGTTGGGTCGCAGGCAGTAGACGAAGCCGCTGGGGTGACGGCAGTGGGCGCCGGTGCGGCATCGGGTGGCGTCGCAAGCGAAGCCGTTGGAGTGACGGCAGCGGACGTCCGTGTGGAATCGCGTGAGGAGCCGTCGGCCAGCCCCATTCACGACGAACCGAACGCAGATGTTGAGGCATCGGCCGCAGGCGCGGCTACCGCTGAGTCGGAAGCAGCCCGTGTGGCAAGTCCGGACGTTGAAGCTGGAGCCGCCTCCGCTGTGTTGGACGCGGCCAATGTCGCCACCTCAAGCGTTGATGACCTGGCGGCGGGGGCATCTTCCTCCGCGCAGGATGTTGCTGGTGATGCGAATGCGGCCTTGGCTGAATCGGCGGCCGGTGCCGTTTTGGCACAGCCGGACGACTCCGTGGGGCCAGATGCGAACGTTGATGCATCGACCGCAAGCGTCGTTACTGCCCAGCCGAATGACTCCGGCGTGGCAAGCGCGAGCGTTGATACTCCCGCCGCAACCACCGAGGCCAACTCGACCTCGGATGCACATGCTGCCGCAGCTGCCGCGCCGGATGTCTCCGGTGGTTCGAGTGGCATTCGTTCGGTTGACGCCGAGCCGCATGCTGCCGGTGTGAACGATGCGGCGCCCGAAGCGTCCGCCCTTGGCGAGTCGTCGACGGCATTGGGGCCTCAGAGAGCCGTGGAAACGGCAGCTGCGGCGCTCGACCGTGAGCACGCTCCGTCGCCCACGAATCTGGCCCTGGGACACGCAGCAAGCCAGGCCGCGACGGTCTCGTCTGACACGGAGATTGCTGCCGACGCTGTCCTCGCGTCGTCCACGAAGGTGGAAGGTTCAGCGGTTCCTTTGCCGGGCGTTGACGCTCGTCCGGCCGCAGAAGTGGCGTCGACCGCCGAGCTGACGGATGTGTCAGCTCCAGGGCCAGATGCTGGGACCTCACAGCACGCGACCGCCTCTACAGCTGAGTCGCCGAACGCTGACGCTTTGAGCGTGGCGGGCTCGACGTCGCCCGATGGTGTCGCGTCCGCGGATTCGATTCCCGAACCGGAAGGGACTGAGCAACCTCCCCGTGTGGAAGCTCCGCCGGAGGCCCCGCAGGCCCACTCCGGTCCAGTCCTCGCGGGAGAATGCGCGGAGGCCGCGTCGTCGTTGGCTTCCACGACGCCCGCCGAAGCGCAGCGTCCAGCCGAGCCCGTCATCGGGGCCGATGCCGTTGGTCATTCCACGGCGCCATCCGCTGCAACCGAAACCGCTGCGGCGCACTCGGAGCTCACGAGCGATTCATCCTCACCGGCTACGCAGGAGCCAGTCGCGGTCAACCCGTCTGCGGAGACGACGCCGACTGCCACCGGAGACGCCCCAACCGCCGTAACACCGAGCGATGCGCCTGACGGCTTCGCGGAGGCGGCTGCGGCAACCACAGAGACCGAGCCAACTCCGTCCATCGAGTCTGCTCCCGGCGCCATGCCGTCCACGGACGAACGGGCCGCGCTGCCCTTCGGCGAGGTGACGCAGCCATTCGGCCTCAAGTTGGACCTGGCGGCCATCGCCAGCGAGTCCGACCCGACGGCGGAGGATGCTTCAGCAGGCCAGCACGCGGATGCGCCAACGCAGGACACCCCGACGCCGCGCAAGGCACGCGGCTTCGTCGTCGCGGAGCATGGCGAGCTGCTCACGACCCCTGCTGCCCCCGTGGCCAGCCTCGACGCCCCGGAGCCCGCCGCGCATGGCGGCGCTCCCGCGCCCTCTGTCGAGACACCCGAATTCACGACTCGACCCGTCGCCCCCTCGCCCCGGGCGCCCATTGAACTGGATGACCTGTCCGGTGCATCCGACGAGCCGATGCAGCTCGCCTCGACGTGGGAGTTCGTGGGCTGGCAGGGCGGCGATGACACGGGCCCCATTGGCCACGTCCCGGAGACGACCTGGGCGGACCGGGGTGTGGACCTCGACGGCCCGGCCCTATCGCCCGCGGCGACCGAAGTGCCTCTGGCCTCGGCGTGGGACTTCATCCAGCAGCCCTGGCAGCCCACGGCGGCGGAGCCTTCGGACGTCATCACCACGCTCCTGGCCGCGGCGGCCAGCGCGGCCACGGAAGGGCCCATGGGTGGCCCTTCCGTGACGGCGGAGCACGTGTTGTCGGCGCTCGACGTCGTGAATACCCAGGGGGTGCTCGGCAGGGTGGTGCTGGCGTACTGCGCGGGCCGCTTCCAGCGCGCCTTCCTCCTGGGCGAAAGCCTCGGCCTCGCGCGGGTGGGGCATGCCTGGGGCCCGGGCAGCGACAGCGCGGCGGTCGCCCAACTCAAGGTCGACCTCGAAGCACCGTCCCTGCTGCACACCGCGATGACGTCCGCGGGTGCCAGCGTCTTCGCCGCACCAGCCTGTCCCCAGGACGAGGCCATCTTCGCCGCGCTGGGCGGGGAGGGCGCTTCGCACCTGGCCGTCATCGCCATCCGGAGCCGGGGCCAGGCGGTGGCGTTCATCATCGCGGACCACGGCGCGGAGCCCATCGCCGCGCCCGCGCTCGATGAACTCACCCTCGTCGCGCAGAAGGCCTCCGAGGCCTTCTCCCGTCTCCCCACCCGGAGCGCCTGAGCGCGAGCCGGAGGAGGGGAGACAAAAGAAGGGCTCCGGAGCCAGGTGCTCCGGAGCCCGCTTCACTTCAAGAACGGCGCGTCGCGCTCAACTGCAGCCGCTGGTCGCGCCGCAGTTGCTGCATTTGTAGCAGGCACCGCTGCGCACCATGATGGCGCCGCAGGTGTGGCACGGCGGAGCATCCGCCTGATTCAGCCAGGTGGACCGCTTGGAGGCGTTGGCGTCGGACCGCTGCACCGAAGCCGTCTGCGCGGGCAGGGCTTCCCGCTTCGGCTGCACGTCCACCCGGTCCAGCACCGCGTCCTCTTCCTCGCTCGGCAGGAACTTCAGCTCCAGCCAGCGGAAGATGTAGTCGGTGATGGACTTGGCGATGGGGATGTCCGGGTTGCCGGTGAAGCCGCTGGGCTCGAATCGGGTGTGGCTGAGCTTGTCGACCAGCACCTTCAACGGCACGCCGTACTGGAGCGCCAGCGACACGCTGGTGGCGAAGCTGTCCATCAGCCCGCTCACCACCGAGCCTTCCTTCGCCATGACGATGAACAGCTCGCCCGGCAGGCCGTCCTCGTACATGCCCACCGTCAGGTAGCCCTCGTGGCCGCCGATGGAGAACTTGTGCGTGATGGAGCGGCGCTCGTCCGGCAGGCGCCGGCGGACCGCGCGGGGCTCCGGCTGGATGGCGGGGACGGGCTCGGGGGCCATGGGAGCCTTGGCGGCGCGCGTGTCCTTCACCGTCTCCTTCGACGTGTTCAGCGGCTGCGTCCGCTTGCACCCGTCGCGGTACACGGCGATGGCCTTGAGGCCGCGCTTCCACGCCTCCATGTACGCCTTCTCGATGTCCTCCACCGTCGCGTCCGACGGCATGTTCACCGTCTTGGAGATGGCACCGGAGAGGAACGGCTGGCAGGCCTCCATCATCTGGATGTGGCCCATCCAGTGGATGCTGCGCTCGCCCTGGGCCGGCTTGAAGGCGCAGTCGAACACCGGGAGGTGCTCGGGCTTCAGGTGCGGCGCGCCCTCGATGGTGTCCTGCTTATCCAGGTAGCTGATGATGTCCTGGGACTGCGTCTGCGGGTAACCCAGCTTCTCCAGCGCCAGCGGCACCGTCTGGTTGACGATCTTCAGCATGCCGCCGCCCACCAGCTTCTTGTACTTGATGAGCGCGATGTCCGGCTCGATGCCGGTGGTGTCGCAGTCCATCATGAAGCCAATGGTCCCCGTGGGGGCCAGCACCGTCACCTGGCTGTTGCGGAAGCCGTGCTCCTCACCCAGCGCGAGCGCGCGGTCCCACGCGTCCTTCTGCGCGGCGAACAGGCCCTGGCTCACACCCTCCGGGGCGATGTGGTACGCGGCCTTGCGGTGCTTGCGGATGACGCCCAGCATCGGCTCCGCGTTCTTCGCGTAGCCAGCGAAGGGGCCCTGCTTCTCCGCCAGGCGGGCGCTCATCGCGTAGGCCTCGCCGCACATCAGCGAGGTAATCGCGCCCGCGTAGTTGCGGCCCGCGGGCGAGTCATACGGCAGGCCGGACGCCATCAGCAGCGCGCCCAGGTTGGCGTAGCCCAGGCCCAGCGGCCGGTAGTCGTGGCTGTTCTTCTCGATGCGCTCGGTGGGGTAGCGCGAGTTGCCGACGATGATCTCCTGCGCCATCAGCAGGATGTCGACCGCGTGGCGGAACGCCGTCACGTCGAAGTCGCCGTCGATGGTGCGGAAGTGCATCAGGTTCAGGGACGCCAGGTTGCAGGCCGAGTCGTCCAGGAACATGTACTCCGAGCACGGATTGGACGCGTTGATGCGCGCCGTCGTCGAACACGTGTGCCAGCTGTTCACCGTGGTGTCGAACTGCATGCCCGGGTCGCCGCACAGGTGCGCGGCCTCGGAGATCTCCCGGAACAGCTCACGCGCCTGGTAGGTGTCCAGCGGCTGGCCATCGCGCACCGACCGCGTCGTCCAGGTGGCGTCATCCACCACCGCCTTCATGAAATCGTCGGTGACGCGTACCGAATTGTTCGAGTTCTGGAAGAACACCGACGAGTACGCCTCGCCGTTGAAGGACGGGTCGTAGCCGGCCTCGATGAGCGCCCAGGCCTTCTTCTCCTCGCTCGACTTGCAGCGGATGAACTCGAGGATGTCCGGGTGCTCGGCGTTGAGGATGACCATCTTCGCCGCGCGGCGCGTCTTGCCGCCGCTCTTGATGACACCGGCGAAGGCGTCGAAGCCGCGCATGAACGACACCGGGCCGGAAGCGGTGCCACCGCCCGCCAGCAGCTCCTTGCTGCCGCGGATGGTGGACAGGTTGCTGCCCGTGCCGCTGCCGTACTTGAAGAGCATCCCCTCCGTGCGCGCCAGCGTGAGGATGGAGTCCATGTTGTCCTCCACGCTGTTGATGAAACACGCGGAGCACTGGGGCTGCGCCTCCACGCCAACGTTGAACCACACGGGCGAGTTGAAGGACGCCTTCTGGCGCAGCAGCAGATGGGTCAGCTCCGCGTGGAAGGCCTCGCGGTCCACGTCCCGCGTGAAGTAGCCACCTTCCACACCCCACTGGGTGAGGGTGTCCACCACACGCGCCACCAGCTTGCGCACGCTCGTCTCACGCTCCGGCGTGCCCGGCGTGCCGCGGAAGTACTTCGACGCCACGACGTTCGTCGCCAGCATCGACCAGGACTTCGGCACCTCGATGTTCTTCTGCTCGAAGACGGCCTTGCCATCCTCGCCGGTGATGCTGGCGCTGCGGTATTCCCACGCCAGCTCATCCGCGGGATCCACGCCCGGTGTCGTGAAGAAGCGCTCCACCGTCAAGCCCGTCGCCGCCACGCGCGCCTTGCGCCCGCCGCGCCGCTCCTTCCCGTTCACCGTGGACTTCGAGCTCAGCTCTTTATCCATGTCGCCACCCTCCGCGAGTTCACTGTGAGTTCTGATGCAAAATTTGCAAAACGCTAACGTCGCGAGATCCCGATGGATCTGATGGATCAGCCCGACGTGAAACGCGGGTGACATCAGAGCGGATTCGCGACGACGAAGCAGGGGCGCGCCCGGCCCCTCGGCTGTTCTTGGGAGATGCCCGCCAGACTGCCGGACGAGGCCATGGATAGACGCCTGTAGCACCTCCGTCAAAGATTCTATCGATACAACAAATGGTGTCCGTCAAAGTCATGCCCACCACGAATTGTGTACAGCCGTGAAGTGGGCGTCCGGTGTCTGCCTGCCTGCCCTGCTGCTACTGCGTTCAGCGCGGGCGCCCGATCTAGAGGGCTGCGCCTGCCCTGGCAACACATGCTTTGCAGTGCCTGAATCCAGATGGCGAGCCATGTATTGTCACTTCGAGCCAAGCGAGCGTGATCACTGGGAGACGTTTGCTGTGAGTCTGTGCACGACTCGGGTGGGTGCAACCGTGCTGATCCGCCCGGGGGGGTGGATCAGCCCCGCCGGCGGTCCGTTGGTGAACGCGGCCATCGATTTTGGCCCGGACGCGCGTTAGGAGGCGGACATGGCTCCTCCCTACCAGCGCCACGTCTTCGTCTGTACCAACCGCCGCCCGGACGGAAATCCCAAGGGGTGTTGCGCCTCCAAGGGAGCGGAGGAGGTCCGCGCCGCCTTCAAGGCGGAGCTCGACAAGCGGGGCCTCAAGGGGCGCATGCGCGCCAACGCGGCGGGATGCCTGGACACGTGCAGCTTCGGTGTCGCCGTCGTCGTCTACCCGGAAGGCACCTGGTATGGCGGCGTCAAGGTGGAGGACGTGAAGGACATCGTCGAGCAGCACCTGATGGAAGGCCGCCCCGTGGAGCGGCTGCTGATGCCCTTCTCCCGCAAGGCCGCCACTTCGGGCTAAAGCGAGCTTCCCGGTATTAACCCGAAATAGTCGACGCCTGCCTCTGTCTGCGTGAACCCGCAGACGAGCCGCGTGGAACCCTTGTCGAGAAGCCCGGAGCAGGCCTGCACCGGGCTTGGGCTCGGCATGTGTCCAGCGCGGCGAGGAGCACATGCATGCGTCGCAGTTGGTGGGCCTCTGGCCTGATCGCCACCGCCTTGTCCGTGGCTGGCTGTGATTCCGAAGTGCCGTCGTCTCACGGCCGGGACATGACGGCGTTCCAGGATGCGGCCCTGGCCGCGGAGTGGGTCGTGGGCGTCGCGTACTCCGTGGGAACGCGCGTCACCTATCAAGGGCGCCTCTATGAGTGTCGCCAGCCGCACACGTCCCAGGCGGACTGGACGCCGGTGGCGGTGGCCGCGCTGTGGTTGGACCTGGGGCCCGCGGGTGGTGGTGAGCCGGACGCGGGCAGCGGCGGAACGGACGCGGGCACGGGCGGGGACGTCACGGCGCCCACCGTGGGCTTGAGTGCCAGTGCCTCGCGCATCAGCGCGGCGGGGCCGCTGAGCCTGACGGCCACGGCGACCGACGACGTGGGCGTGACGCGGGTGGAGATTCTGGAGAACGGTGCCGTCGTCGCCACCGGCTCGCAGTTCAGCCGGGCCTTCAGCGGTTGGGAGCAGAACGGCACATATGTCTACGCGGTGCGCGCTTACGACGCCGCGGGCAACGTGGGGACCACCACTCACACCGTCGTCGTGGAGATTCCAGGTGGGCCGCCGCCAGGAGGGAAGCGCATCGTCGGCTACTTCACCGCGTGGGGCATCTACGCGCGGAACTACCACGTGTCCAACGTGCAGCCGTCCAAGCTCACGCACATCAACTACGCGTTCTCCAACATCTCCGGGGACGGACGCTGCATCCTCGGCGACCCGTTCGCGGACATCGACAAGAGCGGCGGCTGGCAGGGAGAGTGGGACCCTGGTCAGCTGCGCGGCAACTTCCGCGCGTTCAAGGAGATGAAGCGGCAGAACCCGCACCTGAAGCTGCTCATCTCCGTGGGCGGCTGGTCCTGGTCCACGCACTTCTCCACCGTGGCGTCCTCGCCTGCCTCGCGCGCGGCCTTCGTGAAGTCCTGTGTGGACCTCTACATCCGTGGCCAGTACCCCGGTGTGGACCCCGTCAACGGCGAGGGCGTGTTCGACGGCATCGACATCGACTGGGAGTACCCAGTCGGCGGCGGCCTGCCAGGCAACAGCAACAGCCCCGCTGACAAGCAGAACTACACGCTGCTGATGCAGGAGTTCCGCAGCCAGCTCAACGCCGTCACCACGCAGACGGGCAAGCCGTACCTGCTCACCATCGCCACGGGCGCGTCGCCGGACCTGCTGGAGAACAAGCAGGAGACGAAGAAGCTGTCCGACGTGCTCGATTGGATCAACGTGATGTCCTACGACTACCACGGGGCCTTCGAGAGCACGGTGAACTTCCACTCGGCGCTCCATCGCGTCACGGGTGACCCGGGCGCGGCCACGGGCTTCTACACGGATGGCTCGGTGTCGAAGATGCTGGCGCTGGGCGTGCCGCCCGCGAAGATTGTCGTCGGCGTGCCTTTCTACGGCCGGGGTTGGGGCAGCGTGCCCAACGTGAACAATGGCCTGTTCCAGAGCGGCGTGCCCACGCGCGGCACCTGGGATGACGGCTCGTCGGGCCTGACGGGTGTGTTCGACTTCAAGGACATCAAAGCCAACTACGAGCGCCCCGGTTCCGGTTACACGAAGTTCTTCCACCCGGAGGCGAAGGAGGCCTACGTCTACAACCCTGCCACGGGCATCTGGATTGGGTATGACGACGTGCAGAGCATCAACGCCAAGGCAGACTACATCCTGAACAAGAACCTGGGCGGCGCGATGTTCTGGGAGTTGAGCGGTGATGACGGCTCGCTGCTCGATGCGCTGGCACGGAAGCTGCGCTGACCCGGGTTGAGCCTTTGACAGGCATTGTCAGCGTGTCGTGAAGCCATACGCCGGGGGACTTCTGTTCCCCGGCGTCATGGCGTTAGGGTTTGCCGCATGTCCTTCGCGGCAGCCGTCCTGCTGGTGGCGCTCTCCAGCTCTTCCGTGGCCGCCGAGCCGTGGACCGCCGTCGTCCGGGTGGCGTCCGACGAGGACACCGCCTTGCTCGTGCGAGTGCGGGGACAGAGCAGCGATCTGCCCGTGCGTTTCGAGGTCTCGTCCGGAGCGCCGCTCGGAGAATTTCGCGAGGGCCCGTGGCTCGCGGCGGAACGGCTGGCCGGGCGCCACCAGGCCCGCGCTGTCCTCTGGTTCGTGCGAGAGGGCAGCGAGGTTCGCGTCCAGGTGGCCGAGTTCGACAGTCGGCGTCTGTTCTCCCGGGCCGCGCGGATGGGGCCGTCGCCAGGCTCCCTGGAATGGTCCACGGGGGCGGAGGCGCTGGCGCTGGCTGCTCGCTCCGCACTGCGCGCGGTGGAGGCCGGCGCGCCGCTGGGTGACGTGGTGGAGCTGGCGCTGCCGCGACATGCGTCGAACGGCGAGGGGACTGACGCCGTCGTGGGGCATCGCATCGAGGATGCGGCCTCCAGTGCTGGGGCCGCGCTGAGGACGCCCTCGTCCGAGGGAGCCGACGTTGCGCTCGCGGAGGAAGAGGGCTCGGCTTCCGCGCGGGAAGGCGTGACCTCACCTGGCGAGGGCCCGCGGCTGGCTTCTGCAGAGGAGCACCCAGCGCGCCAGACGTGGCTCACGTTGGGGGGCCATGCCGCGCTGGATGGGTACACGCGCACGGGCCATCAGGGGGTGGTGGTGGGCGTGGGATTGCAGCCAGGCCGGTGGCGGCTGCGAGCGCAAGTCCTGGCCAGTGTGCCGACCCGGCTTCGCGATGCCCGGACGGAGTTGACGCTGGGGCAGCATGCGGCGTCGGTGTGGGCGGGGCTGCCCTGGGCGGCGGCGGAGCGACTGGACGTGGAGGCGGGGCTGGGCGCGGGCGCGGTGGTCTTCACCCGCCGGACGCAAGCGCTGGCGGAGGAGGTGGAGGCTGCCCCTCCGGGCACGATGGTGGCCCTGCTCATGGGCCCCGAGCTCCGTGCCCGCTGGAGGATGGGGGCGCGTGTCGCCTTGGAGGCGAGCATGGCCGCGGAGTTCCTCCTGGGACGGCCCGAGCTTCGCTATGCCATCGACGGAAACTTCGTGTCACGCGGTGCGGGTTGGGCCGTCCGCCCCCGGCTGGGGTTGGCGGTGGTGGTTTTTCTGTGAGCGCCGATGACCCGATTGGCCCGGTGCCGTCCTCCATGGCGGCAATGAGGAGCTCGGGCTCACACGCAGCGGACCCACGTCGTGCGGCGGAAGACCCTCGCATCCACGCAGCCATCCAAGGCGAGCGAGAGGCAACCGGCGCTTTGTTGATGGAGCTGCTCCCCCGGGTTCGCAACCTCGTGCGCTACCTGGTGCGCGGGGATGTGGACGTGGAGGACATTGCCCAGGAGGCACTCATCGCCCTGGTGCGGGGGCTGCCGTCGTACCGCGCTGAAGGCCGCTTCCAGTCCTGGGCGGACCGGGTGGTGGCGCGGACGACGTTCGCATGGCTGAAGCGCTCCCGAGGCCGGGATGCCCAGCACGCGGATGCGCCGGTAGAGCTGGTCGCGGTTCCCTCCGAGGATGCCCTGCCGGACGAGTATGTTCATCGCCGTCACATGGTGACACTCCTGGATCGGCTTTCGAATGAGCAGCGGCATGCGCTGGTGTTGCATCACGTGCTGGAGTTGAGCGTGCCGGAGATTTCGACGGAGCTGGGCATTCCCTTCGAGACGGTGCGCAGCCGGCTCCGCTTGGGGCGGACGGCGCTGCGCTCGCTGGCGACCGCGGAGGGAGATGGAGGGGAGGAGCGGGGATGAGTGACTGCAGGGAAGAGGGGGATGACGCCCTGAACGCGCTGGTCCTGCGGTTGGACGAAGGCGCGGGGCCGGCCCGACGCATCTCCCGGGAACGGTCGGCGCGGATGGTGCTGACCGCGTTGGAGGCAGGCGCGTTGGTGGCGCCGCCCGCGCCTCGGCCACGCGGCAAGCGGCCTCCCGTGTGGTTGATGGCGGGAGTGCTCCTCGCCGCGGGTGCCGCCGCAGCCGCGGTCTGGAGCTTCACACGTCCGAGCCGGGCGTCGACGTCGCAGGTGGAATCGGCTCCGCTCACGGGGCCCCTGCGGTTGGGCACGGAGTCACGACGGAGCGGCAGCGGAGCGATTGACGCGGCCCCCTCGCGGTTGGATGCCGTGCCAGACGAGGCTCCTCCCGAAACGCCGGTGGTGCCTGCCGCGTCCATCGCTGAAGCCGAGGGAGTGGCCGAGCCGGTGCGTCCGCGCGCGCCACCGGCCTCCGTGAAGTCGGCTGCGCCGGAAGACATCTTGCTCAAGGCCAATGGGCTCCGTTCCGAGGGGCGGTGGAAGGAGGCCGAGGCGCTCTACCTACGGGTCATTCGCGCCGAGCCATCATCGCTCGCGTCATACGTCGCGCGCGTCGCCTCGGGCTCGCTTCGACTGGAGCACCTGGGGGACGCGCGAGGCGCCCTGCGTCAGTTCAAGGCGGCGCTACGCATCCAGCCGCATGGCGTGCTCGACCAGGAAGCGCAGCACGGCATCGCCGAAGCGCACCGTGTGCTCGGCAACCGGGACGCGGAGCGCAGCGCGCTGGAATCGTTCCTCTCCACCCATCCGGATTCACCGCTCGTGCCGTCGGCTCGCGCGCGCGTTCGGGAACTCACCGCGCCATGAACAGGCGATGGACGTTGGCGGTGCTACTGGCGGCGTCGATGGGAAGCTGCACCCGTGGGGACCTGGTGGCCACCGTCCAGTCGCCGGACGCAGGGCACGCGGGCTCCTCGTCGGATGCCGGTGGGCCCGATGGCGGCGAGCCGGCTGCCGACTGGGAGGCGTACTGCGCGGGGCGCGGGCCTCCCATCGTCGTGGGTGATGCCGAGACTGATTCGCAGGTGTGCAGTGGACGTCTGGCGGAGCGAACCTTTCGTCACGCGCTGTGCACCTGCGAGGGGCTTGCCCTGGGCGCGTCCCTCGAAACAGATGCCTTTCACGGCACCTCGGAGAGGTATCAGCCAGGAGGCGCGGGGGGCGATGTCGGGGTGAATGGCGCGCTGTCGGCCAATGACGCGGTGTCGGTGGGCGGCTCGCTGAGGATTGGCGGTGCGGGAGGCGCCCAGCTCGGGCAGACGTTCCGCGTGGGGGAGGCGTTGCACTGCGGTGGTCCGCTGACCGGCAACCCAGTCTCGGCCACCGTCGTGGGAGACGCCCGCATTCGCGGTGATGTCGCGTTGCCCGCCCTCCGCGTCGGTGGCGTGCTCATGGTTCCAGCGGGCCACGTACTGGGGCCGGTGGACGCGGCCGAGGTCCGCCGCGAGCCCGTGGACCCCGTCATTCCTTGTGCGTGTGATGCGGCGTCGCAGGTGGACGTCTCCGGCCTCATCGCCCGGCACGTGCTTGACAATGACAACGCGGCCATCGGCCTCGACGCCACGGCGATGGAGGACATCGAAGGCGAACGCGCGCTGGAGCTGCCGTGTGGCCGCTTCCACCTGACGCGCATCACTGGCACCGGCCGCGCCACGCTCACGATTCGCGCGCGCACGGCGCTCTTCGTCGAGGACGTCGTCGACCTGGGCGAAGGACTGTCCGTAGACGTTCAGGCGCCCGGAGCGCTGGACTTGTTCCTCGGGGGCGCTGTCGCGGTGGCGGGACCGCTCACGTTGGGGGCCACCGCTACGCCTTCTCGCGTGCGCGTGTACGTCGCGGGCTCGAATGTGCTGGCGCTGTCCGCAGGCAGCATCCTCGCGGGCAATCTCTATGCGCCCCACGCCGTACTCAGCCTGAGCGGGGGCGCCGAGGTCTTCGGTTCCGTGTTCGTCCGTCAAGTCGAGGCTTCCGGACCGCTCCGACTGCACTACGACGCGGACATCCGCGATGCGGGCGCCGAGTGCACAGGCGATTGAGGTGCACGCCACCGGCCCGGCGTATCCGTGCCAGACCTCCGTCGTTTGTGCGAAGGCCCTGAGCCCCGGAGTCCGGCGTCGCGAGCGCAGGGGCGGCGGCTCGATGAGCCTGTCCACCGCCATATCCGGCCTGGGCCCCACGGGGGGCTGGTGACGTGCGTGTAGGTCCCCAGCTTTGCGCGGCCGTTCGCGAAGGGGAGGCTGCACATGAAGCGGGAAGTGAAGGCCGGCATCGCCGGGCTGGTGTTCGGGTCCATGCTGGTCGGCTGCGGGGTGGCGCCGGAACAAGAAGAACTGGGCGGAGTGGAGGACGCGACGACGGAGGCGCCAGCGAGCGCCGAGGCCGGGCTCGATGAACACCGTGGCTACTGGACACCCGCCGCGGTGGCGCGTTACGGCCCCGCGGTCGCGTACGGCGACGGCAAGTACTTCGCCGTCTGGACCGACGTGCGGACCGGCGGCATCTACGGGACCCGAGTGAAACCCGACGGCACCGTGCTCGACCCCGCGGGCATCCGCATCAACATCGGCGACGAGAATGGATTGCGGCCGGCCATCGCTTTCAACGGGAAGTACTTCTTCGTCGTCTGGGAGACCCGCGATGGTGTCGACGGCGTGCGCGTGAAGCCGGATGGCACCGTGGTGGGCCCGGTGTTCCGCGCCATCCAGACGGGCGAGTCCTTCGGTCCGGTGCGAGTCGCCTGCTCTCCGAAAATCTGCCTGGTGACGTACACCATTTCCGGTGACTTCTCGGTCATCTACTTCACGCGGGTGACGAAGGATGGCGTCGTCCTCGATACGGACGACCGCACGCTCAGCGCCTTCCCCAACTTCGCATATGACGCGTCGTCGACCTGGAACAACAAAACGAAGGAGTTCCTGGTCGTCTGGTCCGACGAGCACGGCGAGGGCCCGGAGAACGCGGACATCTACGGCAACAGGGTGAAGGAAGACGGCACCATCCTCGACGGCAACGGCTTCCCCATCTCCCAGGCGGAGGGCGCCCAGTCGTCGCCCGATGTGGAGTGGACGCACAAGAACTACCAGGTGGTCTGGTCCGATGACCGGATTGGAAACCCGGACATCTACGGCACGCGCGTGAGCAAGACAGGCATGGTGAAGGACCCCGAAGGCATCCCCATCTCCACCGCCGCAGGCGCGCAGACCGTTCCGCGCATCGCCCACCACAACAACAAGTCCCTGGTCGTTTGGGACGACACGCGGTACGGCCCGCACAGCGTCTGGGGTGCGCGGTGGGACGAGGATGGGGATGTGTGGGACCCCTCGGGCTTCCCCATCTCCAGCGAGGGTCTGGCCCAGCAGTACCTGCCGGACGTTGCCTACGGGGCTGACAAGTTCTTCACCGTCTACGCCGCCCAGGCCGTCTACGACCCCTCCGAGCCGCACTTCATCCTGGGCACGCGGGTGACGCATCAGGCGGAGGTGAAGGACGTGCCCGCCTTGCCGCTCACGCGCCAGCGCTGAGCCGTTGAGGGAGAGGGCCTCGCCGCGTGCGAGGCGGCGTTCCCAGAGGCAAGGGCCGGCGCATGCACGCCGGTCCGGGCCGTGCGCGCGGGCTCAGGGCTTCAGGCCGAGCTCGCGGTTCTCCAACGACGTCAGCCGGGCGGAGTCGTACACGCCGCGGAAGGCGGGGTTGGAGGTGCGCTCCCCGAAGCGCATGGGGTCGATGGCAGGGGCGGTGGCTCAATGCGCCTGTCCTCCACCGTATCCGGCCTGCGCCCCACGGGTGGCTGGTGAGGCGCTCGGAGCCCCCCACTCTTGCGCCGGAGTTCGCGAAGGGGAGGCTGCACATGAAGCGGGAAGTGAAGGCCGGCATCGCCGGGCTGCTGTTCGGGTCCATGCTGGTCGGCTGCGGGGTGGCGCCGGAGCAGGAAGCGCAGAACGAAGTGGAGGCGATGACGGCGGAGGCGACATCGAGCGCCGAGGCCGGGCTCGATGAACACCGTGGCTCCTCGACGCCCGCCGCGGTGGCGCGTTACGGCCCCGCGGTCGCGTACGGTGACGGCAAGTACTTCGCCGTCTGGACCGACGTGCGGACCGGCGGCATCTACGGCACCCGGGTGAAGCCCGACGGCACCGTGCTCGACCCCACGGGCATCCGCATCAACATCGGTGACGAGAATGGGGTACGGCCCGCCATCGCCTTCAATGGGAAGTACTTCTTCGTCGTCTGGGAGACCCGCGATGGTGTCGACGGGGTGCGGGTGAAGCCGGACGGCACCGTGGTGGGGCCGGTGTTCCGCGCCATCCAGACGGACGAGTCCTTCGGCCCGGTGCGTGTGGCCTGCTCTCCGAAAATTTGCCTGGTGACGTACACCATCTCCGGTGACGACGAGACGGTCATCTTCTTCACGCGGGTGACGAAGGATGGCGTCGTCCTCGATACGGACGACCGCACGCTCAGCGCCTTCCCCAACTTCGCATATGACGCGTCGTCGACCTGGAACAACAAGACGAAGGAGTTCCTGGTCGTCTGGTCCGACGAGCACGGCGAGGGCCCGGAGAACGCGGACATCTACGGCAACAGGGTGAAGGAGGACGGCACCATCCTCGACGGCACCGGCTTCCCCATCTCGCAGGCGGAGGGCGCGCAGTCGACGCCTGACGTGGAGTGGACGCACAAGAACTACCAGGTGGTCTGGTCCGATGACCGGAATGGGAACCCAGACATCTACGGCACGCGTGTCAGCGGGCATGGCACGGTGAAGGACCCCGACGGCATCCCCATCTCCACCGCCGCAGGCGCGCAGACCGAACCGCGCATCGCCCACCACAACAACAAGTCCCTGGTCGTCTGGGACGACACCCGCAACGGCCCGCACAGCGTCTGGGGGGCGCGGTGGGGTGAGAACGGGGACGTGTGGGACCCCTCGGGCTTCCCCATCTCCAGCGAGGGTCTGGCCCAGCAGTACCTGCCGGACGTCGCCTACGGGGCTGACAAGTTCTTCACCGCCTACGCCGCCCAGGCCGTCTATGAACCCTCCGAGCCGCATTACATCGTGGGCACGCGGGTGACGCACCAGGCGCAGGTGAAGGACGTGCCCGCCTTGCCGCTCACTCGCCTGCGCTGAGCCGTTGAGGGAGAGGGCCTCGCTGCGTGCGAGGGGGCGTTCCTTGAGGCCCGGGCCGGCGCATGCACGCCGGGCCGGGCCTTGCGCGTGGGCTCAGGGGTTCGGGTCGAGCTCGCGGTTCTCCAGCGACGTCAGCCGGGCGGAGTCGTACACGCTGCGGAGGGCGGGGTTGGAGATGCGCTCCCCGAAGCGCATGGGGTCGATGGCAGGGGCGGTGACTCATTGAGCCTGTCCACCGCCTTATCCGGCCTGCGCCCCACGGGTGGCTGGTGATGTGCGTGTAGGTCCCCAGCTTTGCGTTGTTGTTCGCGAAGGGGAGGCTGCACATGAGGCGGGAAGTGAAGGCCGGCATTGCCGGGCTGGTGTTCGGGTCCATGCTGGTCGGCTGCGGGGTGGCGCCGGAACAAGAAGAGCTGGGCGGCGTGGAGGACGCGACGGCGGAGGCGGAGGCAGAGGCGCCAATGAGCGCCGAGACCGGGCTCGAGGAGAGCGGGGGCTACGTCCATCCCGCCCCGTTGGCGCGCTTCTGGCCAGCGGTTGCGTACGGTGGGGGCAAGTTCCTCACGGTCTGGACCGACGTGCGGACCGGCGGCATCTTCGGCACCCGGGTGAAGCCCGACGGCACCGTGCTCGACCCGACGGACATTCGCATCAACATCGGAGACGTCGAAGGATTCCGGCCCGGCATCGGTTTCAACGGGACGCACTTCTTCGTCGTCTGGGAGAGCGTGGATGGTATCGACGCTGTGCGCGTGAAGCCGGACGGCACCGTGGTGGGCCCGGTATTCAACGTCAAACAATCGGGCGAAACCGTCGGTCCGGCGCGAGTCGCCTGCTCCCCGAAAATCTGCCTGGTGACGTACACCGTCTCCGGTGACTTCTCGAACATCTTCTTCACGCGGGTGACGAAGGATGGCGTCGTCCTCGATACGGCTGACGAGTCGCTCAGCGCCTCCGACACCTTCGCGAATGACGCGTCGCCGACCTGGAACAACAAGACGAAGGAGTTCCTGGTCGTCTGGTCTGACGAACACGGCGAGGGCCCGGAGAACGCGGACATCTACGGCAACAGGGTGAAGGAGGACGGCACCATCCTCGACGGTGATGGCTTCCCCATCTCCCAGGCGGAGGGCGCCCAGACGACGCCTGACGTGGAGTGGACGCACAAGAACTACCAGGTGGTCTGGACCGATGACCGGAATGGGAACCCGGACATCTTCGGCGCGCGTGTGAGCAAGACGGGTTTGGTGAAGGACCCCGACGGCATCCCCATCTCCACCGCAGAGGGCGCGCAGGCCGAGCCGCGTCTTGCCCACCACAACGACAAGTCCCTGGTCGTCTGGGACGACAGGCGCGACGGTCCGCACGCCGTCTGGGGGGCACGGTGGGGCGAGAACGGGGACGTGTGGGACCCCTCGGGCTTCCCTATCTCCTCCGGGGACCAGCCACAGGAGTACCTGCCGGATGTCGCCTACGGGGGTGGCAAGTTCTTCGTTGTCTACTCGGGCCAGGAGACGTTCGATCCCCTCGAACCGCACTTCATCCTGGGCACGCGGGTGACGCACCAGGCGCAGGTGAAGGACGTGCCCGCCATTCCGCTCACGCGCCAGCACTGAGTCGTTGAGGGAGAGGCCGCTTCGCTGGCCGGCCACCACGCGGACTGCTGCTGAGGGTCCGCGTGCCTTGAGGTGCATCACCGCGTGCGAGGCGGCGTTCCCAGAAGAAAGGGCCGGCGCATGCACGCCGGCCCGAGCCCTGCGCGCGGGCTCAGTTGTTCAGGCCGAGCTCGCGGTTCTCCAGCGACGTCAGCCGGGCGGAGTCGTACACGCTGCGGAGGGCGGGGTTGGAGATGCTCTCCCCGAAGAGCTGGTGGAATGGAATGGCGTCCTGCGGATCATCCGGATTCTTCTTGAGCGCCTCCGTCACCCAGTTCTGGATCTGGTCGATGGTGAGGTTCTGCAGCTGGCCGAGCCCCGGGATGCTCGAGGTGGGGAGCAAGTCCTTGAGCTTGAAGATCAGCCCGGCCATTCCCTCGACGGCCTCGTTGCGCTTGTTCAGCTCCTCGACGGAGAGGAGGAAGCCTCCCTCGATGGCGCCAACGAGGCTGCCCATGGACCGTGCCAGGCGCTGCGCATCCTGCGACGGCGGATTGGCGTGTGCCTCCGCCTCCAACTGCGCCTGCATGTCACCCAGCTTCGAGGTGATGAACGAGTGGAACGCCTCCTGGCCCTCGAAGGACGGCTCGGTGAAGAGCGTCCGGGTGAAGAACTCGGACAGCTTGCCCGCGCCCGCGCTTCCAATGGAGCCCGAGGCGTCGCTCGCCGCGGCGAGAATCGCGTCCGCGTGCTGCGTGAAGAAGCGCGCCGCCGCCGCGCGGGATTCGGGGTTGTCTCCCAGGTGCCCGATGCTGTCCATGAACAGCTTGATGGACTCCGGCGTGGCGGGCTGGATGGCGCTGGCCGCGTCCAGCAGCTTTCCAAGCGCCTCCGTGCCGCCGCCGATGATGGGGTCGTTGATGTTCTTGAGGACGTGGCCCAGGGCGTCCGGGTTGTTCTTCAGGAACTCCTGAAGCTTGTCCGGCGGCAGGCCCGCCAGGGCCGTGGCGATGGCCACGGCGCGCGCCGGGTCCGCCGAGTTGCTGGCCGTCATGATTTCCAGCTCGCGCTGCGCGTAGGCGGTGATGAGCTCCGGGTTGCCCGTGCCGGCGATGATCTTCGCCAGCGTCTCGTGCGTCTCACCGCTTAAGGAGCCCGCGCCATGGGAACCGACGGCCGCCGTCAGTTCGTCGAGCGTGACGGCGCCCGACCGGTAGGCCGCGTCGAGGGCGGCCGAGAGCACCGGCAATTCCTCTTCGCTGGCCTTGTCGAGCAGCTGTCCCGCCGCGGGCCCGTATCGTTGGAAGAAGCGATCCATGAAGGCCGCTTGCTGCGCCGGGTCGGGATGGGCCTTCAGCCAGTTCGTGAGATACGACGGGTCCTGCCGGTTGGTGGCGTCCACCTGCGCCTGCTCCGCAGACGCCTCCTGCTCGGGCGTCAGTGCCTGGGCCGTCACCGCGTTCGTGTTGAGGGCCGCCACGGTGTTTCCGAAGGCAACCTGCGCGCGTCCACGCGGAGCGGCACCCTGGAAGGCATCCGCGTTGCGCTGCGTCTGGTATTTGACTGAGGACGTCGTCGCCGTGGGCGTACGGGCCTGGGTCGGCTCCGCGTCCTTCTGGAGATTCGAGCCGAGCTTCGAGGGAGCGCGCCGGTCGATTCGGGGGGACATACACACACCTTTCTCGGGAACGACATGAATGTCGGAGGCACCGGGATTGTCGGCCGTGACGCGAGCATGTTGCGTCAGGCGTTGTGACCTCCCGGTGCCTTCACTCCGAAACTGGATGCGTCGCGTCACCCGGTAGCTTCAGGGAATGCGCTCCCACGCGTCCTGCCAGTTCAAGCCCGTGCCCGGCGCGTAATGCAGCGCGGAGCCCTTGCACCAGCCGGAGTAGGGGAAGGGCTTGCAGCGATAGCGCAGTCCGTCGGTACCCCGCACCACGGTGCCCGCGGCATAGCCCTCAATCCCAGACGGGTAGACAGGCTCGCCACCGCCACCGGGCGGCGGCTTCATGATGTCGACCTGGAAGGTGTAGCCCGTCTCACGTGCATAGACGCGGTTGCCCAGCGCGTCCTGCACGGGATTCACGCGGCCCGCTGCGTCGAGCACGCCGACCTGGACGCGGCTGGACGCGCCGTTCACCCGCTGCGCCAGCGCATGAATCCACTGGGCCGCCGGCGTGGCCGTGGCCAGGGGATGCACATGGGATTCGGCGTCAGCGCCTTGCGCGTCGAACACGCGCAGCGTCACCGAGCTCCCCGCGGGCAGGTCTTCACGCGCCTGCACCTGGCCCAGCTCCTTCCACGACGAGGGCGGCGGCGGGGTGTTGCTGAACTTCACGTCGGTGCAGGCGTAGAAGGCCTCCGGGCTGTCCGAGCGCTGCCAGATGCCGTAGATGACATGCGCGCCCGTCTTCCCTTGAGGGAAGGGGCAGTTGAGCCGGTAGCGGTTGTTCTGGGCGGAGACGTGGGTGATGGAGCAGAAGGGATTCGCTTCCAGGTCCGACCACTTGAGCGGGAGCGCCGGGTTGTAGCCCTCGCGCGTGACGTAGAGGCGGAAGTAGCCGGTGGCGTGCACGGCGGTCGCGTGGAAGACGAACTCGAAGCGGCCCTGGGTGTCCGGAGTGATGAGCGTGGAGGGCCAGTCCGTGCGCGCGAGGTCCAGGCCCCGGTGGCTTTCATTCGCGGCGCTGCAGAGCTTGCCGTCTGGAATGATGTCGCGGTGCCTGTCGTTGGCGTTGCCCTGCCGCACGCCATTCCAGTCGTAGAGCGCCTGCGTGCCACCGGCCTGGATGAGCGCCTTGCACGCGTCGGACTTCGGCGTCTCCGGCCCTTCCTTGAAGCAGCTGTAGACGCGGCTGAGGGGTACTTCCATGGAGCCGTGCGCCAGGGCCACGCTGGCGCACAACATGGAGACAACGGCGAGCGACGCGCCGAGACACCGCTGCACTGCTGAGGTCATCCCTTCCTCCTGTGGTGTCAGGAGGGAGGGCGCGGCCCCTGAAATCGGGTCAACGGCCTAGAAGGCCTTCCACGCCATCAGGAGCTTGGAGGCGACTTCCGAGGTGATGAGGGGCAACACGCCGCCCCCGCCGACGATGTTGACGATTTCCGACATGGACCCGCGGCACACACCGCCCCACGCGGGCTGCCGCGCCAGGCCCACGGAGGCATAGGCGGAGTAGTCCACGAAGAAGGACGTGGGCAGCACGGTGCCGTTGGGCTCGCAGAGCAGGTGCTCCTCGGGCGGCGAGTCCACCACCTCCTGCACCACGAAGCCTCCGCCGGCCGTGTCCTCCGCCGTGCGCGCGCACAGCTCCGCCCACGTCATCGGCGCGCCATAGGCCGCCTGCACCCGCTCCGTGTAGGGGACGGTGCCCGCGGAGCGGCCCAGGAAGACGGCTCGGCCGCCATAGTCCCAGGCCCGCTTCAGCACGAAGCGCGCCGGCGTCGCGGCGACCAGGGCCACCAGGTCCTCCACGCGTTCGCCGTCGGGGCCCTGCGTCGGGCCGGGCTGGAACGTTCGCGTCCACGGCACGGACGCACGCACCGCCTCCAGCTCCTCGCCCGTGAGTCGCGCGGCTTCGGCCAGTGCGGGCTCGGCCAGGGCCTGCGACAGGCGGGCGAAGGTCAGCTTCACCTCCACCTGCGAGGCGGGGGGATTGAGGAACACCGCCTTCTTGCCGGGCACGGTGCCCAGGAAGTCCTCGACCCAGGGGGAGGGGGACTCCTCCAGGCGCCGGACGAAGAGGTGCCGGTACACCAGGTCGTACTTCTTGCCGTGGGCCACGAAGGCGTCATCACCGGACACCTCGTCCGGATGGACCAGGTCCGCGTCCGCGCCGAACTCGCGGAAGCGTTCGCACAGCCAGCGCAGCTCCGTGATTTGGGCGTCGTTGCGGCGGCACAGCAGGGCCACCGTGTCTGGCATCCGGCCGTTGCGCTCGGCCGCGTAGCCGTCCAGCAGCGCCCGGTACAACGCCAGCGCGTTGCTGCCGTTGAGCGACAGCAGGGCGTGCAGGGACTTCTCCGGATAGCGGAAGTAGCGGCCGACCACCTCGATGAAGGTGCGGGCCGCGATGTCGGAGTACCCCTGCATGGCGGGGATGGTGGCGTTGACCTCCAACGCCCACGGCGTGCCGCCCGCGACGAAGTAGTCCACTCGCGTGGTGGCCAGCCGGGTGGACTGGCGCCAGGTGCGCTCGGCGAGCACGCGCTCGAGAGGGGAGAGGGCGCCCAGCAGGGCCTCCGCGTCCGCGCCCTGGAGCTGCGCCTGCGCCATCTTCACCGTGGCGGAGGACAGGCGGGCGGACAGCTCCGAGCGGCGGCGAATCTCCGCGGCGTCCAGCACCACGGGCGTGGCGGTGATGGGGATGGGGTGGGTGGTCCCGTCCGGTCGCGTGACGGCGAGGCCCCGCTGGTAGGCGATTCGCGCCAGGTCGGGCGCGATGTGGCGTGCCTGGCTCCGGAGCGCGTCGATGAACTCTTGCACGAAGTCGTGACCTCGATGTTACGCCCGGGCGTCTTCCGGGCGGCGCGCACCCTACGCCTGGACGGGTCCACCGGTCCACGGGCCTGGTGCCTTCCGTCGGAGCAGGACACTCCCCCGGTGGCGTTTTGTCGCCCGCCGGGCCTGGGACCGGCCGCTCCGGGGCATACCCGGGAAGCGGCGCTGGAAAGGGGTCTTGGTTGCTTTTGTTTCTGGGTTGCTGTTGTTCGTTCGCCGGAGGTGCTGTTTCCTGGTGCGTGTTGCGTGAGACAGTCTGACTTGCGCGAACGGCCTGTCTGGCTTACAACCGTAGACGCCGTTCGACCGGGAATGCCCTGACGTGAGTCGCTCCACCTTTCACCAGCCCGTGAGTTCCGTCCGGTCGCGCCGTCTGGCGCTGCCGTTCGCGCTCGTGTGCGTGCTGGCGTACATGGGGAGCGTGATGCACTTCGCCCTGGTCCAGCACGCCACGTGCCTGGAGCATGGTGAGGTGATGCACGTGGAGGCCGGTGCCTCCCACGGCGCCGGTCACGTCGAGGCGTCCTTCGACGATGTGCGGCTCGCCTCCAAGAGCGCGAAGGCGGACTCCCACGGCTCCGACGCCCACTGTGTCCACGCCTTCTTCCGGCGGGAGGCTCCGCCTCCGCAGCAGGACACGCCGTCCCTCCTGGTCGCGCCCGCTCGCTCCGAGCCCGCGCTGGCGGTGTTCCGCTTCCACGCGGAGCCCGTCGCCCGTCTGCACCTGGCTCCCAAGGCGTCTCCGCCGCGCGCGTGAGGCCCGGGAGTTTGCTCGCTCAGGCGGCCTGTCGCGCCGTGTGAGGTGGCCCGTCCGCTAAAGCCAGACAGACTCCGTCCGCTCCGTGCGGACTGTGAGTCATTGCGGCTTTGCGCCCACGCTGGCTGAGTTGTCTCACGGCGCCCGTGTTTCGTGCTCCGCGCACGCCCCTTCCATTCCCACGCACCCGTGGCGGCCCCTCCATGTCCTGGCGGTGTCCGTTGCTGGCGCGCGGGCGTGGCACACCCGCAGTCCAATCCCGTGGAGTCGCACCATGACGAAGAAGCTCCTTGCCGCGTTCCTGCTGTCCACCGCGCTCGTCTCCGCCGGCTGCGGCGACGACCATCCCGAAGAAGAGGGCGTCGACGCCGAGGCGTGCGAGCACCTCCAGGAGGGGCCCGCCACCGCCGTCATCGCCAACATGGGGACCAACAACCCGCCCCCCGAGATTCGCGCTGACCACCGCCGCTACGACATCACCCTGATGAACGGCTCGGATGGGAATCAGGGCATGGTGGCCTTCGCCGCGAACGAGGCCGCCGACTACGTCATCTACACCAACGCGGACGTGCCCCTTTCCATCACCACCGCCAGCGGTGAGGTGGTGGAAATCGAGGAGAGCACCAGCAGCTCCAAGGGTTGCACCGACATCAAGGGCCGCCACGTCGTGCCGCTCACGGTGGGCACGCACTACCTGACCTTCGGCCCCACGTCCGCGGCGACTGTCGGCGTCCTCATCGAGGAGTCGCACGGCGACCACGGCCACGAGCACTGACGTTGTCCCCGGGCCCCTGGCCCGTTCACCCGGGGGCCGGTGCTCCACCCGTGCCGGCCCCTCGTTCCCCGAAGAGAGAAGACCATGGGTTCCTTCCAGCAGTTCCTGACGGACAAGAACATCCCCTCCGAGAAGCTCCTCCGCCTGTCGCGCCAGCTCGAGTCCTACGGCTCCGAGGGCCGCACCCTCCTGAAGAAGCGGAGCGCCCGTCGCCGTGACAAGGACGCGCAGGGAAAGAGCTACGAGTCGCTGTCCATCGGCAAGCCGAAGAGTGGCCGGGGCGTCAGCGCCCAGCAGCTCCAGGCCGCGCTGGGAGACCTGCCACTGACGGCCAGCGTGCGCGGGAAGCTGGTGCGCGCCGTCAACGCGGTGCTGGGCAAGCAGGGCGGAAGCCCGGTGGACGCGCCCGCGCTCTTCGGCGCCAGCCCCGTGCGCCGCGGCGCCACGGCGAAGAAGTCCGCGAGCTGAGAGGAGCGCGCGCCCATGTCCGGCCATGCCATGTCCACCGTGCTTCCCTGTGAGCTGCGACGCGATGGAGACCGGCTGTTCGACGTCTCCATGTGGTGCCTCGGGCGGGATGTCCTCTGCCCGGAGGGGAACCTCCTCGTTCGACGAGGGCTCGTGCGTCACGCGCGCCCCGAAGGCGCGGAGGGGCAGAGTCCCTACACGGTGGGCCTTCCGGATGGTGGGCGCCTGACGCTGTGGGGCTTCGGCGCGCTGTGTGAGTGCGGCGAAGCCATCTTCGTCCCTCGGGCGGGCTTCGCGCCCGTCCTGCTGGAGGAGGTGCCGGGCCGTCTGCCGTTTCGCGCGGAGGAGCTGGGTCCGGCGCGCTCGCCGACCACGGGGCACGAGCGGCGGGCGCTGCGCGCGGGGCTCGCCTCGCTGGCGGGGTGGCTGGCCGAGCACGAGGATTGGATTTCCTCCGAGATGGGGCCGTCCTGGCGCCGTGAGTGCTTCGGGGCACGCCGCAAAGCGGCGCCTGTCGCGGCGGACGGACTGGCCTTGGCGTGGCGGCGCTTCGCCTCCCGCGTTCGTTCCCTGGATTCTGGATTCAATGTCTGCACCGCCCCGGTCGCCGGGGCTTGAGGAGGCCATCATGTTGGCGCGACTGCTCCGAGCCGATGAACCTTCCGTCCATGCCCGCGCGCCGTGGGAGGATGTCGCGGATGACGCGCTCCCCACGCCGCTCCTGCGCGAGGGACTGGGTAACGCACATCTGGGCGTCACCACCGCCAGGCCCCAGGCCCAGGCGTGGTTCGACCAGGGCCTGCGGCTGTTGCACCTGGGGTGGGGCGGGGAAGCCCGCCGCGCCTTCGCGCAGGCCACGCGCGAGGATTCGTCGCTGGCCATGGCCTGGTGGGGGCTCGCCCTCACGCGAGGCTCCGGTGCCCGCTTCGCCGCCGCCCGCGCGGAGGCCATGGGCCGTGCGCTGGCCCTGAGCGAGGGCACGACGGACCGCGAGCAGCGCTACATCGTCGCGGGCAGTCTGCTGGCGGAGAAGGGGCCGGCCCATGGGCGCCACGCCTTCGTGCGTGACATGGAGTGCCTCATCGACCGCTATCCCGAGGACGGCGACGCGCGGCTGCTGCTCGCGGGCTTTCTCCTGGACGGCTACGAGCCGGATGGCAGGCCCGGGCAGGGGCAGCCGTATGCGCAGGCCCTGCTGCGCGAGCTGCTGCGCT
This sequence comes from Myxococcus virescens, assembly GCF_900101905.1. Classification (NCBI taxonomy): domain Bacteria; kingdom Pseudomonadati; phylum Myxococcota; class Myxococcia; order Myxococcales; family Myxococcaceae; genus Myxococcus; species Myxococcus virescens. The sequence goes on from NZ_FNAJ01000012.1 coordinate 89,723, forward strand.
CACACCCGGACCACGCGGGCGTCCACCATGCATGGGTGCAGGCCATGCTGAACAGCGGCCGGCCCGAGGCTGCCCGTGACAGTGCTCACCGCCTGGTGACGCTGGCGCCTCGTGCCAGCCCCGCGCTGCTCTCCGCGGGGCGCCTGCTTCAGCGGGTCGGGCTGGTGGCGGAGGCCCGGCGCGTGCTGGAGGCCACGGTGGCCGCGGACGATGCGTACCTGTCCGAGGAAGGACTGCGCACCGCCGACGCGCCGAGTGCCGAGGCGGCCATGCGGCTGCTCAGCCAGGGCTGCGCCGAAGCGGGCCAGTACGGCGAGTCCCAGGCGTGGGCCCGTCGCCTGCGGCAGCGGGTGGAAGGGGCTGGCGGCGACGATCAGGCGCTGCTGTTCGCCGCCGCCACGATGGTGTCCGCGCACCTGCGCTTCGGCTTCTGGCGTGCGGCGGCGGACGTGCCCATGGAGCTGTCTGATACGGCCAGCCCGGCGGAGCGGGCGCTGCGGGACGGGATTCGTCAGTACACGAGAGGACTCAGCCTGCTCGAGGCCGCGCGGCTGGGCGAGGTGGAGCGGGTATGCAATTCACTGGATGCGCAACATGCGCTCCTGGCGGAGGCTCGCCGCTCGGAGGACCTGTCCCTGTGTCCACGAGATGTGGCGCGGGTGGTGGAGGTGGCCGCTCATGAGCTGCGTGGCGCACTGGAGGCCCGCAGGGGCGAGGTGGGCCGCGCCGAGGCCACGCTGACGCGTGCGTGGCGGCTGGAGCGGCGGCTTCGGGCAGCAGGGCCCGCGGCCTTCTCCCGGCCCGCGCGCGAGGCGCTGGTCCGGTTGCGTCTGCGCACGGAGCGCGAGGACAAGGCGGTGGGGCTGGCGAAGACGCTGGTGGCGGAGCGGCCTGGGTGCGGGCACTTGCGACTGCTGTCCGCGGAGTCCCAGGTGGCGCTCGGCGCTTGGAGCAGCGCGGTGGAGGACTTCGCCGCGTTCCTCGACTGCTGGCGTGACGCGGACCCGCATCAGCCGGAGCTTCGCCGCGCTCGGGCCTTCATCGCCGGGCGGGGGCGCCTGCTGCGGCTCGTGCGCCCGCCGGAGCTCCTCGCCCTGCGGGAGACCGGGGCCCCGGCCCTCGCGGCGCAGGGGACGGTGTCCTGCTGAGCGGTGCCCGAGTGGCACGGGGGCTGCCGCCTGTTCACGGTCCATCAGGCGCCCATCAAACGTGCGCCCCACCTTCGGGGCTCATTGCCCGCGCGTCGCGGGTTGACTGTCACCCGCTGGAAGTCCTCGCCGTGCGGGCGTCCACCGGCCGCGCTGGCGGCTCCCGCCGCTTGACGGAGCCTCGCCGTTCGCGCGAGGAGGGGGCATGCCCACCTTCCGCCTCAAGCAGGACCAGGCCGCGTTGCTCGTCGTGGACATCCAGGAGCGACTGTGCGCCGCCATGGACCGGGACGCGCTGGACCGGATGCTCAGCCGCACCACCGCCGCCATCGAGGGCGCTCGCGCGCTGGGGCTCCCCATCCTCCTCACCGAGCAGTACCCCCAGGGCCTGGGGCCCACGCATTCGCTGCTGCGGATGCGGGTGCTGAAGGACGTCAAGGCGGTGGAGAAGCTGGAGTTCAGCGCCGCCGTGCCAGACGTGCTGGCCTCGCTCGGCGGGCGCACGCAGGTGCTGGTGGCGGGCATGGAGACGCACATCTGCGTCTTCCAGACGGTGCGCGACCTGGCCGAACGCGGCCTGTCCCCGTTCCTGCTCACGGACGCCGTGCTGTCCCGCGCGCAGGAGGACCGGCAGGTGGGCCTCCAGTTGTGCCGTGACGCGGGCGCGCACGTCGTCACGGTGGAGGCCGCGCTGTTCGACCTGCTCGGGCGCGCCGGCACGCCCGAGTTCAAGCAGGTCTCCGCAGCGGTCCGCTGACCCTCAGCGCGCCTTCTGTACCGCGTGGACGAGCATCCGGAGGACGGTCGCCACGGCCACCATGGCCGCGGCGAACACCGTCTGCGAGCCGCCCACGGGGAAGTCGTAGAAGAACGCGAAAAGATAGCCACCCACGCCCGCGATGGCGCCGAAGAGCGTGGCGACGAAGAAGGTCCACGGTAGCCGCAGCTCCAACATCAGCGCGGCGATGGCGGACAGCGTGGAGAAGGCGAACACCGGCAGCGCGCCCAGCGCCCGGGCGCACACGCCCACCATGACGCCGATGCTGACCATCAGCACGCCGTCCAGCAGGCGCACCGGCAGCCCCTGCACCAGCGCTCCCGTCCGGTCGAAGCTGGCGAAGGTGATGCCCCGGTACCACCACAGGTGGATGAACATGACGCCACCGCCAGCGATGGCCACCGTGTAGAGCTGCTCGGGCGTCACCAGCACCGCCGTGCCGAAGAGGATGCCCTGGATGTCGTGCGCCTCTTGCGCGATGCGGTCTCCCACGAGCACCGCGGCGCCGCCCGCCAGCGCATACGCCAGGCCCAGCAGGCTCTCCCGTGTGAGGCGCAGCTTCGCTGGCTCCGTCATCAGCAACAGGGTGGCCAACAGCGCCAGGGTGGTGGCCCCCAGCACGGGCTCCACGTGCGTGCCCAGGTGGATGGCCGCGTAGAAGGCCAGCGCCACGCCCAGGCCCGCGGATTGGGCCACCGCGGCGCTGACGAACACCATGCGCCGCAGCACCACATACACGCTCAGGAAGCCCAGCACGCCGCCCGCGATGAGCGCGCACAGCAGCGGGTCCCTGAACAAATCGAACGCCAGGTGGAACTGCTCCCACTTGGACGGTTCAGCGAGCGTCGTTTCCACGGTGAGGTCCCAGGGGCGCGCGTTGGCAGTACTCGTCGCCGTACTGGCGGCGGAAGGCGGGGTGACAGAAGACGGTGCGGGCATCGCCCATGACGAAGGCGGACGTCTCGCGGTCCACGAAGACGAGCACGTCCGCGTGCTCGGCGGCGACCTCCAGGTCGTGGCACACCACCACCACGCCCAGGCCCCGCTCACGCGACAGCGTGCACAGTCGCTGCATCGTTTCGTGCTCGGCGACGGCGTCCATGGCGGCGGTGGGCTCGTCCAGGAGCACCAGGTCCGCCTCGGTGGCCACCAGCCGCGCCAGCAGCGTGCGCTGCTTCTGGCCCTCGGACAGCTCGCGGTAGGGCCGCGAGGCGAAGGCCTTCGCGCCGGCCGTCTCCAGCGCGCTCTGCACGGCCTGCCGGTCCGCCTTCCGGGCGAAGGGCCACAGGAAGCTCCAGCCGCGCAGGCGCCCCCACGCCGTCAGCTCGCCCGCGCGCAGTGGCAGCAGCGAGTCGATGGCGGACGTCTGCGGCACATAGGCACTGCGCACCTGAGCGGAGGCGCGGGAGATGGTGCCCGACACCGGCGGCTGCATGCCCAGCAGCGTTCGGAACCAGGTACTCTTGCCGGAGCCGTTGCGGCCCACCACCGCCACGAACTGGCCGCGGCGAATGGTCAGGTCGATGGGCGGCAGGATGGCCTTGCCGTCGTAACCGATGACGAGCTTCTCGCAGGTGAGCAACGCGTCACCCGGCGCGAAGGTGGCGGGCACCGCGTGCGCGCCGTCCGTGGGCTCAACGGTCTTCACGTCGGACCTCCGCCTGGGGCTCCAAGGCCGCCAGTGCTTCCACCATCGCGGTCCGGATGGCGGCGTTCTCGGGGGCGTTCAGGTCCACCACGCCGTCAGGACCCGGCGTGGTGGCCGCCCAGTCCAGCGAGTCGAACAGCGTGGGCGCCAGCGCCAGGCGCAGGGCGAGCTTCACGCGCGGCTTGTTCTCGCGGTCCGCGGGGATGTCCACCGTGCCGCGCAGCACCATCAGCGGCGTGGCCTCCTCCGCCGCCGCCAACGCGAGCCGGAAGCGGCGCTCATCGTTGAAGCGGGGCGTGGCGCGGCTGTCGCGTACCGCGCCTTCCAGGTTTACCGACGACACGTCCCACTGGTAGCGGCTGACGTGGGTTCGGCCCAGCTCGCAGGACGGCTCACAGCCGGGCGACAGCGTCTGGTCCGCCAGCAGGTCCAGGTCCGCGTCCACGTGCAGGCTGGCCACCGTGGCCTCCGCGCCGCCGCCACCGCCATCCAGCTCCGCCTGGATGTCCTCGTAGTCCACCAGCGAGCCATCGTCGTGGTGGCAGTGGCCGTTGTGGCAGTTGGTGTAGCCCGGCGGCGGGTTGGCGGGGTCGAAGGTTGTGGGGCCGCGGGTGCCGCCGCCGCCCACCAGGTCGATGTGGTCCACGCCCAGCGCGGCGCCGTCCAGGCGAAGCTCGAAGTCGGAGGCGAGCCGCTGGAAGCCGTTGCCTGCGTCGCGCCCGGCCACCGGCGTGTAGTCCGCGCGGACGGCGGGCTCCAGCACCGCGAAGCTCTCTCCGGGCTCCAGCGCGCAGCCGGACAGGAAGAGCAGGGAAAGGAGGAGACGGGTCCGCATGGCTCAGGTCCCCTTGCCAGCGAGCCCCTTCTCCAGGCGCTCGACCATTTCGTTGATGTGCTGGAGGTACGTCTCCTTCGCCTTGAAGTCCGTGCCGCCGTGCAGGGTGACGAGCGGCGCGGGAATCTTCGAGGCCACCAGCCGCGCGGTGGTGTCCGGGTAGTAGCTCTCCATCAGCACCATGCGCGCCTTTCGCTGACGGCCCTGGGCCAGGACGCTCGCGACGTGCGACGGGTTGGGCGGGATGCCGGGCTTGGGCTCCAGGTAGGCGATGGTGTCGAAGCCCAGCCAGTCCGCCAGGTACGCCATGGTCCGGTGGTAGGCGATGACGGGCTGGCCACGCAGCGCCGCCAGCCGCTTCTCCCAGTCCGCGCGCGACTTCTCCAACTCGGTGGTGAAGGTGGCGAGGTTGTCGCGGTAGGCCTGCGCGTTCTTCGGATCCAACTGCGCCAGCCGGTCGGTGATGGCGCGCGCCACGGACAGCGCCTGGCGCGGGTCATAGAAGAAGTGCGGGTTGCCGCCCGGGTGGACGTCGCCCTGGCCCCGGTCCACCTGCGCCGTGGGGACCTCCAGCAGCTTCACGAACTGCGAGGCCACCAGGTAGCCCGGGTTGCCCACGAGGATTTTCGGGTTGCGCGCGCCCACCTGGAGCGTGGGCAGCCAGCCGACTTCCAGGTCCAGGCCCACCGCGATGAGCAGGTCCGCGCGGTTGAGCGCCAGGGCGAGGTTCGGCTTGGCATCCACGAAGTGCGGGTCCTGGCTGGACAGCGCCAGGGCCTGCACTTTGACGTGGTCGCCGCCCACGGCCTTCGTCAACGCGGCCAGGTCCGGCAGGGTGGTGACGACGTTGAGGTCCGCGCGAGCGGGGGACGCGACGAAGAGGGTGAAGGCGGCGCACACGGCCGCGAACAGACGGGAGAGACGCATGGTCATGGCTCCTTCGAAAGGGGTTTAGAACGCGTGGGCGCCGTGGGCGCCGGTCACCAGCTCGAGCGCGAGCATCAGGGAATAGCCGGGCTCATCCCGCCACCCGGCATGGTCCCTGGCGCCCTGGAGGCGCAGCCGGGAGAACTCGGTGGGCCAGAAGGTGACGTTGGCGGACACGCGGTTGCGTGACTCCGTCCAGTCCGGGTCCAACGGGTCGGTGACGCGCGCTCCGTCTTCGCCTCGCGCCGCCGTTCCCAGCTCGTAGCGCAGCGCGGTGGCCCACCGCGGCGAGAAGCGCCACGCGGCCTGCGCGTAGGTGTTGAAGTCCGTCAGCACGTCCCCGGGCACCTGGCGGCGGCGGTAGAAGGCCTCCGCCTGGAGCGTGATGAGCGTGGTGTTGTGGGCCTGGGTGATGGGCCGGTAGCGCAGGTACAGGTCCGTGCCGAAGACGTCCGTGCGGTTGCGGTAGCCGGTGGGATTGGGACCGGTGGCGGTGGACAAGCCCCACATGAGGGACAGGTCATCCGACAGCGGGAAGAACTGCTTCACCGCGCCGGTGAGCTGCAAGTCGAACGGAGACCGCACCCGTTCGCTGGTGGCGCCCAGGAAGCTGCGCGCGGTGGCCTCGCCGGTGGCGTCGGTGGTGCTGCCAATCACCTCCACGTACCAGGGCAGGGGAGCCAGCCAGGACACCTCGGCGCCCAGTCCGCGGTTGCTTTCGCCTCCGAAGATGCGGCCCACGGCGAAGGGCTGGTCCACGAAGTCCCACGAATGCGGGTGCGTGGGGTTGATGCGGCCGAAGCGCGTGAGGAACTGACCGGCGCGCACCTGGAGGTTGTAGGGCAGCGCCAGCGTGGTGCCGTAGGCCTCTTCGATTTCCACGCCGAACTGGCTGAAGACGATGTTGGCGTCGAACCGGAAGTAGGGGTCCACCACCGAGCCGATGGACAGCTCCAACTGCTGCAGGTTGAAGCCGTTGCGCGTGGGGTCGTGCGCGCCGCTCTGCAGGGGCTCCTTGTCCGTGAAGGCCGCGGCGGCCACGTCCAGGATGAAGCTCAGGTCCAGGAAGTTCGCGCCCGTGTTGGGATTGTTCACCCCGGGGATGGAGAGCGCGGAGCCCCCGCCAGGAATGGAGGCCGGCGGCGCCGCGGTACCGGTGGGCGCGTTCTGCTGCGCGGACGCGGCATCGCTGCCAAGCGCCTTCTCAATCTCCTCCAACTCCTCGGGTGTGAGGGCGGGCGCGGCGTCTTCCCGCGGCTCCTGCACGGGGGCGTCCGCCGGAGGCGCGGAGGCGTCCTGGGCGCTGGCGCCGCTGGCGAACAGCAAGGGCGTGAGTGAAACGACGATGAGAGCGCCGTGAGCACGGCGCGAACGGGTTGCCACCTGGAACGCTCCTCGAACAGGGCGCCCGCGAAGCGGTCACGCCCACCAATGACCTGAAAGACCTCGGACGACGCACGTCACGCGTGCGCGGGAGGCGAGGCCTTGGGGGCGGTATCGAGGATGGAGAGGGGGGCCTGGACGCGAGGCGGCGCGGTGGCCGGACGGCTCACGGCGAGCAGCGTCAGCACCAGTGTCGTCCGGTAGGGCGTCAGGAGCTCCGGGCGGGAGCCAGACGTCACCAGCGGACATTCCTCGTGGGGGAGGGCGGCCGAGTCCGTGACGGCTTCGGGCAGGGCGGACAGCTGCGGACTCTGCTCGAAGGCGAGCCGGGACAGCCGCGCGCCCGTGCCGAGCGCCGTCTCCTCGAACGTCTGATGCTGTGGACAGAACCGGTGCGCGTGCTCGTCCCTCGCGTGCATCAGCGCGCTCAGCGGCTGACACAGCCACAGCGCGACGAGCAGCGTCGCGGTGCAGCGGGCGAAGGTGTGGGCTCGCTGATTCATCGGAAGGGACGGTTGCCCGGGTGCTCTAATGACGCGGCACGGCGGGTGTCAAGGGACGGTATCACGCTCTGTTTCGTCCGGGTGGGGATGTGTCGGCCCCGGCCGGGCGTTGGGGAACATCAGGATGAACGGACAGCTGGACGGAGGATTCATTCCAGTGGCGACGCTGGACGCGCTCGACGCGCGGGGCCGCGCGGTGGTGCAGGTGGACGGTGTCGCGGTGGCCCTCTTCCGCGTGAATGGGGAGCTCCATGCGGTGGCGGACGCATGCCCCCACCGGGCCGGGCCCCTGTCCGAGGGGGACCTGGTGGGATACGTGGTGCATTGTCCATTGCACACCTGGCCGTTCGACGTCCGGACGGGGCAGTGCCCGCGACATCCGGGGGTGCAGGTCCGCACCTATGCGGTGCGTGTGCAGGGACAGCACATCCTCGTGTCCGCATCAGGTAGGGTCCACGCCCCCTGAGTGCCGGCCCCTTCCAGGAGCGATTCCACTGTGACTTCGTCCCGAGCCCGCCGCAAAGCCCCCGCCGCTGCCGCCCCCGCCGCCGTCCCCGATACCTCGGCCATGGCGCGTGCCGTGGCGGACTTCCTGCGCGCCGCCGGTCTGAACCTCCAGGACGTCCACCTGACGGACACCCCCACGCGCGTGGCCGAGGCCTGGACGGCCGAGTTCCTCGACGGCTACAGCCGCACCCCGGAGCAGGCGCTGGGGGAGACGTTCCCCGCGCCGCCGGGTTCCTCCGGCGAGCTGGTGGTGGTGACGGACCTGCGCTTCCACTCCATGTGTCCGCACCACCTGCTGCCGCTCACCGGGCGGGCCCACGTGGCCTATGTGCCGGGCAAGCGGGTGGTGGGCTTTGGCCGGCTGTCATCGCTGGTGGACTGCTTCGCGCACCGGCTCATCCTCCAGGAAGACATGGCGCGGGAAGTGGCGCGTTCCCTGGCGCAGGTGCTGGGCAGCCCCGCCACCGCATGCATCATCGAAGCGGAGCAGGCGTGCCTGCGCCTGCGCGGAGACAAGCAGCGCGACGCCGTCACCCACGCGGAGGCCTATGAAGGCACCCTGCGGCGCGACGGCCCCCTGCGCCGTGAGCTGTGGGCCCGGTTGGGGGCCCGGCGATGAGCGCGCCCCCGCCGCGAGTGGAGCCCGGGCGCGTGGCCCGCGTGCGCGAGGCGCTGGCCACCGTTCTGGCTCCGGAGCAGCTGCGCGTGGATGACGCCGCGCTGGCTGCCTACGCCCGTGACGAGTCCGACAGTGGCGTCCATGCGCCCGACCTCGTCGTCTTCCCCGCGGACACGCGGCAGGTGTCGCAGGTCTTCAAGGCGTGCGCGGTGCACGGCGTGCCCTTCACCCCCTGTGGCGCGCGCAGCGGCAAGAGCGGCGGCTCGCTGCCCTTGCATGGTGGGGTGGCGGTGAGCCTGGAGCGGATGAACCGAATCCTCTCCATCTCCCCCGAGGATCTCACCGCGGTGGTGCAGCCCGGCGTCATCACCGGCGACCTGATGAAGGCCGTGGAAGCGGTAGGGCTCTTCTATCCACCAGACCCGAACTCCTGGGAGGTGTGCACGTTGGGCGGCAACGTGGCGGAGAACGCCGGCGGGCCTCGGGCACTCAAATACGGTGTCACGCGCGACTACGTCATTGGACTGGAGTGGGTGCTCCCGGACGGCGAGGTGGTGCGGGTGGGCCGGCGCACCATCAAGGGCGTGGCGGGTTATGACCTGGTGGGCCTCTTCGTCGGCTCGGAGGGCACGCTGGGCGTCGCCACCGAAATCACCGTCCAGCTCATCCCGCTGCCGCGCGAGGTGCTGACGGCCCTGGTGGTGTTTCCGTCCGTGTTGCACGCCGCGCGCGCGGTGTCCGCCGTGCTGGCCGCGGGCATCCTCCCGCGTTGCCTGGAACTCATCGATGACGTGGCCCTGCGGGCGGTGAACGGCCGCGGCTTCCAGTTCCCTCCGGGCGCGGGCTCCGCTGTCATCGTGGAGGTGGACGGCAACGGCCGCGAGGGCTTGCTCGCTGAGCTGTCTCAATTGGGTGACATCTGTACCAGCCAGGGCGCCACCGAGACGCTGGTGGCCCAGGATGCTTCCCAGCGCGAGAAGCTCTGGGCCGCGCGCAGGGTGATTTCCCCGGCCCTCCGGGCCCTCAAGCCTCACAAGATTTCCGAGGACATCGTCGTGCCCCGCTCGAAGATTCCGGAGGTCATCGAGCGCTTGAAGGCCATGGGCGCGGAGCTGGGGCTCACCGTGGCCACGTATGGCCATGCGGGCGACGGGAACCTGCACGCCAACATCCTCTACGAGGGCGCCCACCAACGGCCGCTGGTGGATGAGGCCCTGCGGCGCATGCTGGTGATGACCGTGGAACTGGGCGGAACCATCACAGGCGAGCACGGTGTGGGGCACGCGAAGCGGGAATATCTTTCGCTGGAGCAGTCCCCCGCGCTCATCGACCTGCAGCGCAGGCTCAAGGCCTTCTTCGATCCATCAGGGTTGCTCAACCCGTCGAAAATCTTCCCCGCGCTCATGCGTTCTTGATTCGTGGCCGACGCGGCTCGTTTTTGTCCCGGCGTCGAGCGGCTTACCGTCCAAAGCGTGGGAAGGGCTGGGAATGTCGCGCGAAATGCCTAATCGGACCTGGAATGAGAAACCCTTTCGCTCGTTGCGCGTCTTAGTTCCAGGTGGACGCGAGGCGGCGGGGGGAGAGCGCGTCCGGCATCGAACGGAGGACGGGAAATCATGGCCAATTCGACGAAGTACGCAGCCGAAGGCCTGTCGCACTACCTTCGGAACCTGGGCGGGCACCAGCAGCTGACGCGTGAGCAGGAGTACGAGCTTGCGCGCCGCGCCCGCAAGGGTGACGAGTCCGCGCGGCAGACGCTTGCCAGCTCCAATCTGGCCTTCGTTGTCGCCGTGGCGAAGAAGTTCGCCAATCGCGGCGCGCGACTGGATGACCTCATCCAGGAGGGCAACGTCGGTCTCATGAAGGCGATCGAGCACTTCGATCCCAAGAAGAACGTGCGCTTCGCCACCTACGCGGTGTGGTGGATTCGCGCCTACATCACCCGGTACCTGAAGGACAACCGCAGCCAGGTGCGCGGTGGTGAGGCCGAGCGCGGCAGCATGGTGGACTTCTCGCTGGACGCCACCATCGACGAGGACGGCGAGACGACCTTCCTCGACCGGCTGGAGGACAACAGCCCTTCGCCTCAGCAGGTGTTCCTGGCGCACGAGCAGGACACGGAGATTCAGGAGGCGCTCGCCAAGGTGCGCAAGCGCATTGGTGACCTGGGCTGGGACATCCTCACGGAGCGGCTGACGCAGGACAAGCCGCTGACGCTGGAGGAGCTGGGCCAGCGGTGGGGCGTGTCGCGCGAGCGCGTGCGTCAGGTGGAGCTGAAGACGAAGAACTTCCTGGAGCGCTACCTGCAGGCGTTCAACGAGAACGAAGAGCACCTGGGCGAGCAGGCCGCCGACGCGGCGTGAGCGGCCATCCAGGGCCCTTCCCACCTGGGAAGGCGCGTCATCGGGGCGGGACGGACCGGGTCATTCCGGGCCGCTCCCGCCTCTTGTCGTTTGGCGGATGTTTGACCGCCGATGGTTTGCTACCGGGCAAAAGTGCGTGCTAAGCCCGGCGCTTATGCGCTTGATTTCATTTGCTTTGAGCCTCCTCCTGAGCCTGCCTGCCTGGGGGGCTGAGGCCTCCCTGTTGTCGGAGCTTGACGCGCTGTACGCGAAGCGCGGCGAGTCCGGTGGGGAGAAGGCCTACGAGGGGGCCTTGAAGACGGCGCTGGACGCCGCGCCGGAGGACTACGAGCTGGTCTGGCGCAAGGCGCGCATCCTTCAGTGGCAGGCGGACGGGGCGGCCAATGAGAAGCTCAAGAAGGTGCTGGGCCGCCAGACGTGGGATTGGGGTGAGAAGGCGGTGAAGCTCAACCCCGCCCGGGTGGAGGGCCACTACTACGCGGCCACCGGCATCGGCGCCTACTCCCAGGCCGTGGGCATCATGAAGGCGCTGGGCGAGGGGCTCGAGGGCAAGTTCAACGAGCGGCTGGACAAGGCCATCCAGATTGACCCGGGCTACGACCGGGGCGCGCCGCTGCTGGCCAAGGGCCGCTACTACTACGAGCTGCCCTGGCCCAAGCGCGACCTGGCGAAGTCCGCCAGCCTCTACGAAAAGTCCATCGCGAAGCACCCGCAGATGCTGCGCGCCTACTACTTCCTGGCGGAGACGCTCCTCAAGGACGGCAAGGCCGCGAAGGCGCGCGAGGCCATTCAAAAGGTGAAGCAAGGCAGCATCGCGTACGACCCCGCGGAAGGGCGGCGCGTGCAGGAGTGGTCCAGGAAAGTCGAAGCCGATATCGAGAAGGAGCTCAGATGAGGGCAGAGAATCAGGTAGCGGCTCCCGCTACCGCGGGGGGGGATGCGACGCTCGTCCAACTGCTCATTCAGCGCGCGAAGAACGCGTCGACGGTGGGCGCAAGCCACAAGAAGGACGGCCGCTGGCAGGACGTCACCTTCGCCCAGTTCCTGGACGAGGTGAAAGCGCTCTCCGCGGGCCTGGTTGCCCAGGGGGTGAAGCCCGGGGACCGAGTGGCGATTTTCGCGAACACCAGTCTGCAGTGGCTCATCTGCGATGTGGCCATCAGCGCCGCGCAGGCCATCACCGTCCCCATCTATGCGTCCAACACGCCGGATGAGTGCCGGTACATCCTCAACCACTCCGAGACGACGCTCGTCTTCGTGGACAACGACGAGAAGGACGCCCGGCAGGCGGGCCGGCTCACGCGCCTGCGCCAGAAGCTGGCGGAGTGTCCGACGCTCCGCCGCATCGTCGCCTTCGAGGGCCCCGTCGCCGGTGGCACCGAGCTGTCACTCGCCGACGTCGTCGCCCAGGGCCGCACCGAGCACGCCGCCCGTCCGGACGACTTCGAGGCGCGGGTGGCGGGCGTGTCCATGGAGGACACCGCCTCCATCATCTACACCTCCGGCACGACGGGGGACCCCAAGGGCGTCATCCTCACGCACCGCAACTGGGCCTTCGAGGCGAAGGCCGCCCAGTCGGTGGGGATGATGGTGCCCTCTGACTCGGTGATGCTGTTCCTGCCGCTGGCACACGTCTTCGCGCAGGTGGTGAAGGCCGCCTGGCTGAGCATGGGTTACCGGCTCGTCGTCGCGGAGTCGGTGGACAAGCTGCTCGCCAACCTGGTGGAGACGCGTCCCTCGGTGCTGCCGTCGGTGCCGCGCGTCTTCGAGAAGGTCTACAACAACGTGGTGGCCAACGGCTCGGCAGCCCCAGGGCTCAAGGGCCGGCTCTTCCGCTGGGCCTTCAAGCTGTTCGACGAGTACGTCGAGGCGCGCAGCCAGGGGCGCGAGTACGCCACCCTGGGCTTCGCGTTGGCGAAGAAGCTGGTGTTCTCCAAGGTGCACGCGGCCATCAGCGAGAAGCTGGGCGGCAACATGCGCGTGTTCATCTCCGGCGGCGCGCCCCTGTCTCCGAAGATCGGCTACTTCTTCGACCTGCTGGGCCTCAAGGTGCTGGAGGGCTACGGCCTGACGGAGACGTGCGCCGGCACCACCGTCAATCGCGAGCACAACATCAAGATTGGCAGCGTGGGCGCGCCCGTGCCGGGCATGGAGGTGATGATTGCCTCCGACGGCGAAATCCTCATCCGCGGCCCGGCCGTCATGAAGGGGTACTACAAGAACCCCGAGGCCACGGCGGAGGCCATCGACGCGGAGCACTGGTTCCACACCGGTGACATCGGCGAGCTGGACGCGGACAACTACCTGCGCATCACCGACCGCAAGAAGGACCTCATCGTCACCGCGGGCGGGAAGAACGTGGCGCCGCAGAACCTTGAGAACGCCCTCAAGACGCACGCCATCATCAGTCAGGCCATGGTGTACGGCGACAAGCGGCCGTACTTGGTGGTGCTCATCACCGTGTCGGAGGAGGGCGCGCGCAAGCTCCTCCAGGACCAGGGCGCCCCCGTGGGCAGTTACGCGGACAATGCCCGTCGCCCAGAGGTCCAGGCGGCGGTGAAGGCCGCGGTGGATCAGGTCAACACGCAGCAGCCACCCTACGCCACGCTCAAGCGCTTCACCGTGCTGGAGAACGACTTCAGCCAGGAGACGGAGGAGCTGACGCCCAAGCTCAGCGTGAAGCGGAAGGTCTGCATCCAGAAGTACAAGGCGCAGCTCGACCGGATGTACGAAGGCACCACCGTGGTCGACTGAGGCCTACGCCACGCACAGGGCAAATGCGAACGCCCGGCCCACCCCGTGTTCCAGGGGGCGGCTCGGGCGTTGCGCGTTTCAGGGCACTGCTCACGTCCTGCCGGGAGGCACGCCACCCGGCGGCGGCTCAGACGTGGCCGCTGGGCGTCTGGCTCTTGGTGACGTCGTTCTGCACGCCGGTGCTGCTGGAGAGCGTCCCGGCGCCCTTCTTGTCCCCAGGGGCCGCCGCGTCCTCGCCCTCACCGCCAAAGCCGCGCTTGAAGTTGCGGATCGCACTTCCCAGCGAAGAGCCCAGCTGTGGCAGGCGCGACGCTCCGAACAGGAGCAGCAGCACCCCCATGATCAGCAGGATTTCCATTCCCTTCAAACCCATCACTCGGCTCCTTCGCGAAGACGCCAAGGAGCATACCGATGGGCGCCGCCGACCGCCAGCAAGACCAGCGGGCGATTCAAGCCTGCATGGTTGCTGGAGAACCGAGCGCCGCGGCGGGGGCCTGGGCCAGGGTGAGGAAGAGGGTGCTGCCACCTCGGTCCGACTCGACGCCCACGCTGCCCCCGTGGGCCTCCACCTCCTGCCGGGCCAGGTAGACGCGCAAGGGGTCCTCCAGCCGCTTCTCCCGGAAGGCGCGCTCCTCGCGCTGGAAGACGGCGGCGGCGTCCTCATCCGTCAGGGGTGCCCCGTCCCGGCGGACCTCCACGCGCACCCGGGGTGCGAAGTCGCGGATGCCCAGGCGGATGACCTCACCCGGTTGGGCGCGGGCCAATTGGTACTGAATGAAAGACTCCACGGCGTGTTGGATGCGGGCCCCGTCCACGATGACCTCGGGCACCGCCTGCGCCGGATTCAGGCCCAACACGAGCGCCACCTGGGCCGCCGAGGCCGCGGCGCGCTGCCGCTCCACCGCCGCGTCCAGCAGGGGCAGCAGGGATTGGCGCTCCTGCTCGCAGGGCAGGGAGCCCAGGTCCGCCCGGCTGGCGTCGAAGAAGTCCTGGGAGAAGGCCAGCGAGCGGTCCGCGTTGCGGAGGATGGTCTCCAGGCCGCGCTGCACCTTGGCCTCCAGGGGCACGCGGCCGTTGAGCAGCAGGGCCGCGTATGAGCGCACGTTGGCCAGTGAGCCGCGCAGGTCATGCGACGCCATGGACAGGTAGCGCACGCGCCGCCGCACCCCGGCCTCGTCCCACACCAGGGGCGACGTCCACAGCAGCAGCGCGCCGTCCTCCAGCGTCTCCTCGCCCGCCATCAGCACCTGGCCGTCCCGCTCCCAGAGGCTGCCGCTCCCAGGGCGCCGCTGGAAGCCCGCCACCGCCATGAGCTCCGGCAGGGAGTCCACGCGGCTGGGGAGCGCCTCCAGGCCGAGCTGCCTCAGCAGCGAGCGTCCGAGCAGGCGCGGGCTGCCTCCACGAGGCAGGAGTAGAAGCCCGGGTGCCGCCATGTCGCCTGCTTTCAGCTCCCCCTCGCTCGCCACGTTCCACACCCCCAGTCCGTCAGGTCACGGAAAGGGTGGGCAGTAACTGTCGGTTTTGCAACGTGGGCCCATGTCTGGCGGCGTGGGCGCATTTTCTTGCGCGGCCGTGTGGGAGGATGGTTGAAGAATCCCAGCGTCGCACCTCGGGAGACTGCTCTGACCTTGCACAATGCACAGCATGCGAGGGCCCCGGTGGTCCTGGTCGTCGATGATGACCCGGACATCCTGGAGGCCCTTTCAGAGATTCTGGAAGCCGAAGGCTTCGAAATCCGCCGGGCGCGGAACGGGAAGGAGGCGTTGGATCGGCTCGAGCCCGAACCGCCCAACCTCATCCTGTTGGACCTGATGATGCCGGTGATGGACGGCTGGGAGTTCGCCCAGCGGATGCGGCAGAAGCCGCCCGAGGTGGCGCGCATCCCCCTCATCGTCCTGAGCGCGGACCGCAATGTGGGCAGCAAGGCCGCCGACATTGGCGCGGTGGGGCATCTGGCCAAGCCGTTCGAACTCAACGATTTGTTGGACATGGTTCGCCGCTCGCTGAACCCCGCCGCCGCGTCCACCATCGCGTGACAGATGCCGCATCCGTGTCTTGACCTGTCAGGGGGGCGCCATTACGGTCCCCCCTGTCTTTGATTTTCAAATCAACGATCAGGCCAAGGAGTGTGTCGTGAGCGCGAAGGACATCATCGAGAACCAGATTCCGGAGACCCTCAAGGCGAAGCCGGAGCTGGCGAAGGAAATCAACGCCGTCATCGTCTTTGACGTGTCGGGTGAGGGCGGCGGGAAGTGGACGCTGGACGCCACCAAGTCCGAGGGCTGGGTGACGGAAGGTGCGGCCGACAACGCGAAGATGACCATCTCCGTGAGCAACGACGACTTCGTGAAGATCCGCGAGAAGAAGCTCAACGCGCAGATGGCGGCCATGCAGGGCAAGCTGAAGTTCAAGCCCATGGACATGGGCCTCGCGATGAAGCTCGCGAAGCTGCTCTAATTTCCGGCGGACTGGAGCTTTACGGGCGGACGCCGCCCGCTGGCTTCTGGCGCACGCGGCGCGTCTCCTTCACAGGGGCGCGCCGCAGTCGTTTCCACCTCCCCGTCGCTCGCTCCGAGGAATGCCCATGTCGTCGCTCCCGCTCACAGGCCTGCGCGTGCTGGACTTGTCGCGCCTGCTGCCCGGCCCCTACGCCACCCTGGTGCTGGCAGACCTGGGCGCCACCGTGGACAAGGTGGAGGAGCCGGAGGGCGGGGACTACATCCGCCAGATGCCCCCCCTGCGGGATGACGTCAGCGGCCTGTTCTACGGCCTCAATCGGAACAAGCGCTCCCTGACGCTGAACCTGAAGCAGCCCGAGGGCCGCGAGGCGCTGAAGCGGCTGGTGCGCCACTACGACGTGCTGGTGGAGAGCTTCCGGCCCGGCGTCATGGACAAGCTGGGCGTGGGCGAGTCCGTGCTGCGCGCGGAGAACCCCCGGCTCATCTACTGCGCCATCTCCGGCTACGGGCAGACGGGGCCGGATCGGCTGAAGGCGGGGCATGACTTGAACTACGCGGCCCGCGCCGGCCTGCTGGGCTACGGCGGTGAGGCCGGCGGCGCGCCCGCGTTTCCCGGCGTGCAGATGGGGGACATTGGCGGCGGCAGCCTCTTCGCGCTGGTGGGCATCCTGGCGGCGCTGCACGAGCGTGAGCGCACGGGGCAGGGGCGCTTCGTGGACGTGTCCATGACGGACGGCGCGCTGGCCTTCCTGCACATGCACCTGGCGTCGCGCCTCTTCATGGGGACGGAAGGCGCCGCCCTTCAGCGGGGCAA
Source organism: Myxococcus virescens (assembly GCF_900101905.1). NCBI lineage: Bacteria > Pseudomonadati > Myxococcota > Myxococcia > Myxococcales > Myxococcaceae > Myxococcus > Myxococcus virescens. The sequence goes on from NZ_FNAJ01000012.1 coordinate 106,461, forward strand.
GGATGCGCTCAACGGGGGCTACGCGTGCTACGGCCTGTACCGCACGGCGGATGACCGGTGGCTCGCGGTGGGCGCGCTGGAGCCCAAGTTCTTCGCGGGCGTGTGTGAGCGGTTGGGGCGTCCGGAGCTGCTGGAGGACGCCTACGCCCCGGGCGAGCCCGGCGCGCGCGTGAAGGCGGAGCTGACGCGCCTGTTCGCCGAGCACCCACTGGCGTACTGGCAGGAGCGCTTCGCGGGCTCCGACCTCTGCATCGAGCCCGTGGCGGAAGGGGACGACGTGCTGAAGGACCCGCAGCTCCAGGCCCGGGGCCTCTTCGTGGAGACGGAGGACGCGGTGCTGGGCCGCAAGGTGACGCACCTGCTGACGCCGCTGCGCATGGGCGAGACGCCGCTGCGCGCGCCGCCCGCGCTGGGGCAGCACTCGCGGGAGATTCTGGAAGCGGCGGGCTTTACCGCGCAGGAGCTTGCGCGGCTGGGGCACTGACGGCGGGCGTCCGCCACAGGGCCTCGCCGCGCGCGGCGTGGCAGGTGTCGCCCAACAAGTCCAACGCGAGCTGCGGCTGCCGTTCGGCCAGCGCTGACCATCCGTCAAAGGCGCCACCGGCTTCCAGCCGGCGCACGGTGTGCTCCAGGGCCGTGCGCGCCCGCTCCACCGTCTGCTGCTGGGCCTTCGTGGGCCGCCACCGGGTGTCGTCGCGGTAGCGGCCGAGCGTCTCCAGCAGGTGGCCCTGGAACTTTAGCATCTGCACCAGCAGGGGCAGCCGGTGCGCGAACGGCGCGTCGGCCAGCGCCGCCTCGTACTGCCGGCCTTCCGAGTCCAGCCGGTACAGCAGCACGTCCACCTGCGCGTCCAGCCGCTTGCGCCACGCCTTGCGCACGGAGGCATGCCGGGCCCAGCCGGCCACGGCCTGGAAGTAGTGAAGCCCGCCGCACGGGTGGGCGTAGATGCCCTGCTTTCGCTTGGGGACCTGCGTCCGCCCCGCGCGCATCGCCGCGGACAGCTCGGCCTGGGCGGCTTCGAGCGTGGCGAGCGCGTCCCGCATCACCGCGTCGATGTGGACCGTCGTGCCCTCGCTGGTGCGGAACGTGGCGCCGGGCTCCATCGCCAGGGACAGGGCGTCCAGAGCCCAGGCACCCTCGGGATGGGCCACGAGCGAGGGGCGGAAGTCGAGCTGCAGCTGCTCCACCAGCGCCTGCACCATGACGGGGCCCCAGGACGCGTTGAAGCGGTGGCGCACCGGGTAGCCCGCGTGCAGCAGGCTCTTGAGCTGAAGGGCGGGGTGGGGCTCCACCGGCGTGCCGTTGGCGGTTCGGCTGTCGAAGAAGAGCCGCTGGGCGGCGGCGGGGGCGTGGGACGGGGGCGGCGTCCGGCGCAGGTAGCGCGCGATGATGGTGTCCGCAGCGGGCTGACCGTCGCGGGTGCGGAAGTCCCGGCCGTCCAGCGCCAGGCCATGGGCCAGCGCCCACGGGTTGTCAGGCGTGGCGGCCCACTGCCTGCACCGGGAGGCCAGCAGCGAGGACACGTCGGACGGAGGCGCCGCGCTCCCGGGGGCCCGCAGCTGGACGGTGGACGGCGCCACCGCGGGCCACGTCACCTCCGCACGCGCGCCAGCCGGGGCGGCGGCGCCCAGTCCCATGGTGAGGCTCACGAGGAGGATGGCGGTCATCGTCATGCGGTGGGCAGCCGGGGGGAGCTTATGCGCTCGGTCGCGCCAGCGACACCCGCGACGTCCTACGCGCGCCGACCCGAAGCATGGGCCGGCGCGCGTGAGGGTAAAGCTCAGCTCGCCTGGGAGTCGCCGCTGGCCGATTCCGCCTCGGCTGTCAGGCGCGCCAGCATCCGCTCCAGGATGCCGAACACCGCGTCGCGGTCCTCGGGACTCATCAGGCTCAGCACGCGCCGCAGGCTCGCGTCCATGCCCCGGTCGATGCGGGCGAAGACGCTGCTGCCCTGCTCGGTGAGGCGCACGACGACGGCGCGCCGGTCCTCCACGTCCCGGGTCCGCTCCACCAGACCCATGCTCTCCAGGCGGTCCACCACACCGGTGATGGTCTTCCGGGTGATGCCCACCCGCAGGGCCAGGACGCCCACCTGCACCGGACCGTCGTTGCCCAGCCACGACAGCGCATGCATCTGCGTGGGCGTGAGCTGGAGGTCCTCGCAGATGCCCGCCAGCGGGTTCTTCAGGGAGCGGTAGAGGCTGAACTCAATCAGCAACTCGTGAAGGCGCCGCGACTCGGGCGTGGAGGCCTCGACGTCTTCCTCCATCAGACCGTGGCTCTCCTCGGAGCCACCGTCCTCGGGAGGGTCCTGGCCCTCCGTGCCCGCGGCGCCGCGCCGATTCGCGAGCGCGGCCGGTTTGTCATCCGGCCGCCGCATCAGGCCGTCTCCACCCGGGCCGCCGCGGCCACGGAAGGCGATTCAGCGCCGTGCTTCGGACCCACCGCGTGCGGCGTACCGGAGGTCGCGTCCGGACCCTTGCGCCGCTTGAACTTCTCGGTGAGCTGGTCCATCAGCGAGTACACCACCGGCACCACGCCCAGGGTGAGGAACGTGGACGTCACCAGACCGCCGATGATGGTGATGGCCATGGGCGCGCGCGTCTCCGCGCCGTCACCCTTGGCGACCGCCACCGGAATCATGCCGGCGATCATCGCGATGGTCGTCATCAGGATGGGACGCAGACGCACGGGAGCGGCCTGGAGCAGGGCTTCCGTCGCCGTCTTGCCTTCCTCACGCAGCTGCAGCGTGAAGTCCACCAGGAGGATGCCGTTCTTCACCACCAGACCCATGAGCATGATGATGCCGATGAGGGCGAACATCGACATGGCCTGACCGGTGACGAGCAGACCGCCAATGGCGCCGATGAGGGCGAAGGGCAGCGACATCATGATGGTGAAGGGGTGGACGAAGCTCTCGAACTGCGCCGCGAGAATCATGTAGATGAGGATGATGCCCAGCAGCAGGGCGGAGCCGAAGGCCGCCACGGCCTTGCCCATCTCCTTCGCGTTACCCTCGAAGTCGTAGATGACCGACTTGGGCAGCTCCTTCTCCGCGTACGCGTTGAGGAAGTTGATGCCATCGCTCAGCGCGTAGCCCGAGGCCAGGTTCGCCAGCAGGGTGATCTGCCGCTTCTGCGACTCGCGGTCGATCTGCACCGGGCCGTCGGCGGGGGTGATGGTCGCGAAGTTGCGCAGCTCCACCAACTGGCCCGTCATGCTGCGCACGGTCAGCTTGCCCAGCGCGTCGGCGGAGGCCAGCGTCTGCGGCGGCAGGGCCACCTTGATTTCGTACGTCTCGCCACCCTCGCGGTAGTCGCCGAACTTGTCGCGGCCCAGGAAGGCACGCAGCGTGGCGCCCAGCGAGGCCGCCGGGATGCCCAGGCTGGCCGCGCGCTCGCGGTCCACCTTGACGTCGTACTGCGGCTTGCCGGAGCGGAACGTCATGTCCACGTCCACCAGGCCCGGATTCTGGCGCATGGCGCCCTGCACCTGCTCGGCGGCCTTCACCACCTCTTCCCAGTTGTCACCGCGGAGGTTGAACTGGATCTGCTGCGTGCGGGCGCCGCCGCCGCCCACGGCCGCGACGTCCTGCACCGTGACGGTGACGCCGCTGCGGGGGGTGATGGCGCCGCGCAGGTACGTCTTCAGTTCGCCCTGGTTGAAGGAGCGGTCCTTCAGCGGCACCAGGTTGATGAGCAGCTCGCCCTTGTGCACTTCCTCCTGCACGCCGCCACCGGCGGTGGCGAAGGTGGAGTCGATGCCGGGCAGGGCGCGGACCTGCGCGTCCAGCGCGTCCAGCTCCGCCTGCGTATCCTGCAGCGTGGAGCCGATGGGCAGCTCCACCGCCAGCTTGATGTTGCCGTTGTCCTGCTCCGGGATGAACGTGAACTTCAGGAAGCTGGCCATGAAGAGGGTGACGAAGAGCACCACCACGGCGATGACCAGGGTGATGGCCCGGTGCCGCAGGATGCTGGCCAGGATGTTCCGGTAGCCCGTCTCCGTGGCGACCAGCACCTTCTCCACCGCCGCGGAGATGCCCGTGGGGTTGCCATGGTGGCTCAGCATGCGCGCCGACAGCATGGGCGTGAGCGTCATGGACACGGCGTAGGAGATGAGCACCGCCACGGCCACCGTGACGCCGAACTGGTAGAAGAACATGCCCATCGTCCCGTCCATGAAGGCCACGGGGATGAACACGGCGACGATGGCGAGCGTCACGGCGAACACCGCGAGCGCGATCTGGCTGGCGCCCTCGAGCGCCGCCTGCATGGGCGTCTTTCCCTCTTCCAGGTGACGGACGATGTTCTCGATGACCACGATGGCGTCGTCGATGAGCAGACCGATGGACAGCGTCAGCGCCAGCATCGTGATGACGTTGAACGTGAAGCCCAGGGCCGCCATGACGGCGAAGGTACCGACGACGGACACCGGCAGCGCGATGGCGGCCACCAGCGTGGAGTTCAGGTTGCGCAGGAACACCAGCACGATGAGCACCGCGAGGAAGCCACCGAGCACCAGGTCGAACTGCACCGCGGCGATGGACGAGCGGATGAACCGCGAGTTGTCCGTCACCATCTCCGTGCGCACGCCCTCGGGCAGCAGGCTGTTGACCTCACCCAGGGACTCCTTGATGGACTCGGCCACCTGCACCGTGTTGGAGCCGGACTGCTTGCGCACCACCAGCGCCACGGCGCTGCGGTCACCGCTCTTGGCGCTGGAGCGCGCCTCTTCCGGACCGTCCACCACGTCGGCCACGTCACGCACGCGCACCGGCGCGCCGTTGGGGCTGGCGATGATGATGTTGCGCAGCTCGTCCACGCTCTTGGCCTCGGACGTCAGGCGCACCACGCGCTCACGGCCGCTGTCCATGGTGCGGCCACCCGGGACGTCCAGGTTCTGCGCCTGCACGGCCTGGCTCACGTCGCTGACGGCCAGCCCGAAGCCCCGCAGCCGCTCCGGATCCACGACGATCTGGATTTCGCGCTCGCGGCCACCGACCACGTCGATGCTGCCCACGCCCGGCTGACGCTGGAGGGCGGGCTTCACGACGTCCTCGGCGACGCGCGTCATCTCTTCAATGGGGAGCGCGCCGGACAGCGACAGCGTCATGATGGGCGCCGCGCCGATGTCGAACTTCTCCACCACCGGCGTCTCGATTTCCGTCGGCAGCTTGCTCAGCGTGGCCTGGACGCGGTCCCGCACGTCCTGCGACGCCACGTCCACCTTGGTGTCCAGGGTGAAGCGGACGACGATCTGGGACACGCTCTCCAGGTTGATGGAGCGCAACTGCTCCACGCCGTTGAGGGTGTTGAGCGCCTCCTCCAGCGGGTCACTGACGTTCTTCTCCATCGACTCCGGGTCCGCGCCGGGCAGCACCGTGGTGACGGTGACGACGGGGAACTCGACGTCGGGGAACTGGTCCACGCCGATGCGTGGGTAGGCATTGATGCCAAAAACGACCACCGCGAGCATCAGCATCGCGGTGAACACAGGGCGGGTGATGAATGTCTTGAGCATTCAGGAGCTCCGAACTTGAGAGGGGAGGGCAGGCGTCACTGCACTACGCGGACGGCCGTGCCCTCCTTCACGTCCAGGGAGGAGTCGGCGAGCACGCGCTCGTCGGCGCCCAGTCCCTGGAGGATGCGGACGTAACCAGGCAGCACTCGCTCGACGCGCACATCCCGCTTGCGCACCGTGCCGTCCTGCACCACCCACACGAAGCCCTCCTGGCCCCGGGCGCTGACGGCCTGGGTGGGGAGGAAGAGGCCCTTGTCGTCGTCGGCCTGATTCACGGTCGAGAAGTCCAGCTCCACCAGGGCGCCGGGACGCAGCGCCGTGGACGGCTCACCGACCACGTCCGCCAGCACCTCCACCGTGCGGTTGGAGGCGTCCACCACCGCGCCCACGACGGCCACCTGCACGTCGAAGCGCGCGCCGCTGGGGCTCACCGTGCCCTGCGTCTTGCTGCCCACGCGGACCTTGTCCACCACGGACTCGGGGACCTGCGCGCGCACTTCCAGCCCCGTCGTATCGACGATGCTGAACACGGGCGTGGAGGGCGTCATCGCCACCGAGTCACCGACGTTCTTCGTGCGGGCCGTGATGACGCCGTCGAAGGGGGCGATGATGGAGTGGTCGCGCAGCATCTCCTCCGCCAGCCGCAACCCGGCGGCGGCCTGGGCGGCCTGGGCGGCGGCCTGCTTCTGGCCAATCACGGCCTGATCCAGCCCCGCGGCGGCCACGCCACCGGACTCCGCCACCTTCCGGGTGCGCTCCAGGGAGGACGTGGCCAGCTCCAGCGCCGCGTCCGCGGCCTGCTTCACCGCGCGCGCCTGCTCCACGCTGATGGCGACGTTGGAGGCGTCCAGCGACGCCAGCACCTGGCCCTTCTTCACCTTGTCGCCCACCCGGACATTCATCCTGGAGATGGTGCCAGTCGCCTGGGGCCCCAGGACCGCCTCGTTCTTCGAGCGGATCTGCCCCGTCACGCGGGTGACGTCAGCGCTCAACTCCGTGGCCGGAGTGATGGCGCGCACGCCCAATGCCGCGGGACCCGTCTGCTCGGGGAGGGCCGGCTTGTTGCTGGCCTTGCCACAGCCCGTCGTCACCACCGCTGCCACTGCCGCGGCCATCCACATGCGTCGAATCACGGTCGTCCTGCTCCTGCCGGTCACGGGGCACCTGTCCCCTGGGAGACACTTGCGAGCCGGCTTCTACATGGAAAGTCTGCGGCCCGGAAACTACAGCCTCTGAACTGTCTGTCAAGAGGATACTCCGTAGTGCGGACTATCTTTCCTCCGGCATGTCTAACGGCCGTCCGCCGAGCGGGCAGGAGAAAATGACACGACGCGGTGCATCCGTCCTCTGGCCTGAAGGAGGGGCGCTGTGTGCCGGGGAGGCGGTGCTTGTGGCACCTAGAGGCCCCTGTTATTGATTCAAGAATCAATCCTTTCGCGCCGAGGACACCCCATGCCCCACCCATTCACCGAGGAACACGAGGCCTTCCGCAACACGGTGCGCAGCTTCGTGGAGAAGGAGATGACCCCACACGGCCTCGAGTGGGACCGGGCGGGCATCTTCCCCAAGGAGCTGTTCCGCAAGGCGGGGGACCTGGGCTTCCTGGGCATCAACCACGACCCGAAGTACGGCGGTAGCGGGCTGGACTACTGGTACGTGACGGTGTTCGCGGAGGAGCTGAGCCGCAGCCTCAACGCGGGCGTGAACATGGCGCTGCTGGTGCAGAGCCAGATGGCCACGCCCATCATCAACGAGATTGGAACGGACGAGCAGAAGCGCGAGTTCCTGGAGCCGGCGCTCAAGGGCGAGAAGATCGCCGCGCTGGGGGTGAGCGAGCCGGGGTGCGGTTCGGACGTGGCCAGCATCAAGACGACGGCGCGCCGGGACGGGGATGACTACGTCATCAACGGCTCGAAGATGTGGATCACCAACGGCACGCGGGCGGACTTCATCACCCTGGCGGTGCGCACGGGCGAGGCCGGCTACGGCGGCATCTCCCTGGTGACGTTCCCCACGGACGTGAAGGGCTTTGGCGTCTCCAAGAAGCTGGACAAGGTGGGCAACCTGTCCTCGGACACCGCCGTCCTCTACTTCGAGGACTGCCGGATTCCGGCCCGCTATGTGCTGGGCGAGGAGAACGAAGGCTTCTACCACATCATGACCAACTTCCAGGGTGAGCGCCTGGTGGGCGCCATCACCACGGTGGCGGGCATGGAGCGGATGGTGGAGGACTCCATCCGCTACGGCAACGAGCGCGAGGCCTTCGGCCGGCCGCTGATGAAGTTCCAGGTGTGGCGCCACAAGTTCGTGGAGCACCTGACGGCCATCGAAGCGGCCAAGCGCCTGACGTACCACGCGGTGGACCTCTTCGACCGGAAGGAGAACCCGGTGAAGGAGGTCTCCATGGCGAAGCTGTTCGCGGGCGACCTGGCCCAGCGCGTGGCCTACGACTGCCAGCAGTTCTACGGCGGCATGGGCTACGTGGAGGAGACCTCCATCGCCCGCATGTGGCGCGACGTGCGCCTCATCACCATTGGCGGCGGGACCTCCGAGGTGATGAAGGAGATCATCTCGAAGATCTACGGCTTCTAGCGCCGCGCGCTCAGGTGCCGTGGCCCAGGCTCATCCCTTCCAGGGGCTTGGGCCCGCTGTCGAGCTCGGCGTGCATGACGGTGTCGTCACGCACGCCCTCCCACTTGGACACCACCAGCGTCGCCACCGTGTTGCCGATGACGTTGGTGATGGCCCGGGCCTCGGACATGAAGCGGTCCACGCCCAGCAGCAGGGCCACGCCTTCCACGGGCACCTTGCCGTTGAGCGCCGCCAGCGTGGCCATCAGCGTGATGAAGCCCGAACCCGTCACGCCCGCCGCGCCCTTCGACGTCAGCAGCAGCACGCCCAGCAAGGTGAGCTCCTCGCCCAGCGACAGGTCCACGTTCACCGCCTGGGCGATGAAGATGGCCGCCATCGTCAGGTAGATGCACGTCCCGTCCAGGTTGAACGAGTACCCGGTGGGCAGCACCAGCCCGACGGCGCCCCGGTCGCAGCCCAGCGTCTCCAGCCGCTTGAGCAGCCGGGGCAGCGCGGACTCCGATGACGACGTCCCCAGCACGAGCAACAGCTCGCTGCGCATGTAGCGCAGCAGCTTCCACAGCGAGAAGCCGGACAGCCGCGCCACCAGCCCCAGCACCAGGAACACGAAGAGGGCGCAGGTGACGTAGACGGCGATGAGCAGCCGGCCCAGGGAGCTGAGCGATTCGACACCGAACTTGCCCACGGTGAAGGCCATGGCGCCGAAGGCGCCCAGCGGCGCCAGCTTCATGATCATCCCGACGATGCCGAAGAAGACCTGCGCCAGGTCATCCGACAGGTCGAGCACGCGCTGTCCCATGGGCCCCAGGCGGGTGAGCGCCACGCCCGTCAGCACGGCGACGAGCAGCACCTGGAGCAGCTTCCCCTCGGTGAAGGCCGACAGGAAGTCATGCGGGATGATGTCCAGGAGGAAGGGGATGGTGCCCTGCTGCGACGCGGACGCGCGGTACTGGGTGATGCCGGAGGTGTCGATCTGCGCCGGGTCGATGTTCATCCCCGCGCCGGGCTTCAGGGTGTTCACCACCACCATGCCCACGACGAGCGCCAGCGTCGTCAGGACTTCGAAGTAGATGAGCGCCTTGAGGCCGATGCGGCCCACGTGCTTGAGGTCGCCCATCTTCGCGATGCCCGCGACGATGGTGAGGAAGATGACCGGTGCGATGATCATCTTCACCAGCTTGATGAAGCCGTCGCCCAGCGGCTTCATGGACTCGCCCAGGTCCGGCCGCAGCCAGCCGAGGATGATGCCCACCGCGATGGCCAGCAGCACCTGGACGTACAGATTCTTCAACCACCGCATCCGCACCCCTCTCTCGGGAGGCCGCGGACTATAGCGCCCCGGTTCGGCGCTTCGCTGGCGCCAGGCGCCGGCGCAAAGCGGGGGCTTCGGGTGGCGGGCTGCGTCACTTCTTGCGGAACAGCGCCTCCGCGGCGTTCAGCAGCGCGTCCCGGCTCTCCTTCTCATGGATGCCGCCTTCGCCAATCTGGAACAGCTCACAGAAGTTGGCGCCGTCCTTGTCCTTGGGCACCTCGGCGAAGGGCTCCTTGCACTCCTTCGCCACGCCCAGGTCGAAGTGACGGCAGTTGCGGCACGAACGGATGTCCTCGCCGCAGTGTGGGCACTCGTCACGCCGGCCCACCTGGTTCGCGATGATGTCCAGTGGGTGTCCACAGTGCGCGCAGCCGGGCATGGCCTCCTCCATGAAACGGGGACGCCATTGTGCCAGCGGGCCGCGCCCGGCGGCGAGCGCTCAGCGCTGCGGACTGGGCATCAACGCCTGGACGGGCTCCGGGGAGGCGGACTCCCGGGCGGTGCCTTCGTGTGCCCCGCTGCCCGTGGCATCGAGCAGCTGGTCGTTCAGCCGCTTGAGGAGGAACAGGAGGTACGCGGAGACGGTGGCCAGCGCGGCGAGCAGCACGCCCAGCAGCATCCCGCGCTGCCACAGGTGTGCCTTCTCCAGGATGGCCCGGCGCTCCGCGAACGTCTTCAACTGGGCGTCCGCCGCGGCGCCGTCGAACCGGGCCGCGTAGTCCTCCGCCTGGGCGGTGCCGCGCTCCATCAGCCACTGGCCCTGCACCTGGAGGGCGTCCGCGCGGGTGTAGCAGTAGGCGGCGCCCCCAGCCGACAGCAGGGAGATGCACAGCGCCGTCATCACGCTCCGGGTCGTGCCCATCCTACGTCCTCCGGACTGGCCGTTGCACGGGGAGTGACACCCGCGACTGCTCCGGCTTCCCGAAGACAGTAGCGGATGCTAGGGAGCCCCTCTGACATGGGCAAGCCCTACCGTCCTAAAGACCACTATTTCCAGAAGGCCAAGCAAGAGGGCCTGCGGGCACGTTCGGCCTTCAAGGTCGATGAACTCATCAAGCGCTTCCCCATGGTGAAGAAGGGGCACGTCGTGCTCGACCTGGGGGCGGCGCCGGGAGGTTTCCTCCAGATATTGGCGGACGCCGTGGGGCCGAAGGGCCGCGTCATCGGCGTGGACATCGTCGCCATCCGTCCCTTCAGCCAGCCCTTCGTGCAGACGGCGGTGTTGGACGTGCTCGCGGACGACTTCGACGCGAAGCTGACCGAGCTCCATGCCGGCCCCTTCGACGCCGTCATCTCCGACATGGCCCCCAAGACGAGCGGCATCAAGGCCACCGACGAGGCGCGCAGCCTGCGGCTGGCGGGCAAGGCGCTGGAGTTGGCCGCGGCGCGGGGCCGGCCCGGGTCCTCCTTCGTGGCCAAGGTCTTCATGGGCCGGGACTTCGAGGACTTCCGCAACCAGATCCGCGCCCTCTTCGAAGAGGTGAAGGTGGTCCGGCCGGAGGCCACCCGCGGCGCCAGCATGGAGGTCTACCTGGTGGGTCTTCGCCGCCGTGCGCCAGAGGCCCCGGAGGCGAACTGACGTTCATTGTGGAACGTTCGGGTGTCCGGCTGTGTCTAGAGTGCCGACATGCATCGGACCCCCTGGACCCGCGCACCCTTTGTTCGCTTCTGGCTGTTCGCCCTGCTGCTGCTGACCTCGCCCGTGCTGGGGCAGGGCAAGGCGCCGCCTTCGTGGAAGGCCATCGAGAGGATGGCCGAAGAGCAGAAGCTGGAGGCCGCCGCCCAGGGCGCCGAGGCCCGGCTGGCGCAGGCGAAGTCCAAGGGCGACGAGGCCGAGTGGACGCGCGCGCTGGTGCGCACGGTGCAACTGCGCACCGACTTGCATGGCTACGAGACGGCGGTGCGCTTCCTGCGCGAGCAGCCCTGGCCCAAGGGCGCGTTGCCTCGCGCGACGCTGAACCTCTTCTACGCGAACGCGCTCGTCGCCTATGCGCAGGCCTACGGCTGGGAGGTGCGCCAGCGCGAGTCCGTGGCGTCCTCCGGGCCGGTGGACCTCAAGGCGTGGACCTATGAGGAGATTCTGACCGAGGCCCAGCGTGCCTACGAGGAGGTGTGGAAGCAGCGGCAACAACTGGGCGGTGAGCCCCTGAAGGCGTTGTCCGAGTACGTGAAGCCCAACACCTACCCGGAGGGGCTGCGCTCCACGCTGCGAGATGCCGTGTCGTACCTGCGCGTGTCGCTGCTGGCGGACAGCTCGCACTGGCGGCCCGAGCAGGCCCATGAGGTGTACCGCCTGGACCTGGGCGCGCTCCTGGAGGGGACGCCCAAGGTGGCGCTGACGGACCCCGGCGTCCATCCGCTGGTGAAGGTGGCGGCGGTGCTCGGGGACCTGGAGGCGTGGCACCAGTCCGCGGGGCGGCGCGAGTCGGCGCTGGAGGCCCGGCTGCAGCGCTACACGGTGCTGCACCAGCACTTCACGGACGCGGCCGACCGGACCCGCATCCGGCAACACCTGGCCGCCTTGCTGCCCGCGTTCCGCGACGTGCCCTGGTCCACCATGGGGCAGGCCCAGCTCGTGGAGATGGAGCGAGTGGCGGACCACGCCGTGCGTGCCCACTCGCTGGCGAAGGCGTGCGCGGCCACCTACCCCCAGTCCACGGGGGCGCAGCGCTGCCGCGTGCTCATGGCCGCCATCGAGGCGCCCGAGTTCAGCATGGGCTCGCTGGCGTCGGACGGGCCGGGCCGCCGCTCCGTCGAGGTCACCCACCGCAACGTGTCCATGCTGCACTTCCGTGCGTACTCCGTGGACCTGGAGAAGCGGCTGGCCCAGGTGGATGACTACAACCTCATGCCGGACAGTGCGCCGTTGAAGGCCCTGGTGAAGGGACAGCGCCCGGTGGCCACCTGGAGCGTGCCGCTGCCGAAGACGGAGGACTTCCGGGAGCACCGCACCTTCGTCACGCCGCCGCTCACGGCCCGGGGGACGTACGTCATCATGGCCTCCGCCCACGAGGACTTCCGCGCGACGAACAACCGCATCGTCGCGGTGTACCTGACGGTGACGCCCTGGGTCATCGTCGCGCGGCCCTCGAACGGGGACCTGCTGGAGGTGCGGCTGGTGGACGGCGACACCGGCGAGCCCGTGCCGAAGGTTCCCCTGCGCCTCATCCGCGTCGACTACAGGCAGGGCTTCAAGGAGGTGGCGCGCATCCTCTCGGACGCGGACGGCGCGGCCACCTTCGACGCGGTCCCGGGCGATGGCTACCGCAGCTACGTCCTGGTGGCCGGCGTCGGACGGAACGCGCTGCTGCACCCGGGCCAGGTGCCGTTCTACAAGCGCCATCAGTCCGGGGAGGTCCATTCGGCGCTCGTCTTCACCGATCGCGCGGTCTACCGGCCCCAGCAGAAGGTGCTGTGGAAGGCGGTGGCCTTCAGCGGCCGGGGCGAGCAGGCGCGCTACCAGACGCTGGCGGACCGCCCGCTCCAGGTGACGCTGTTCGACCCGAACCACCAGGTGGTGGAGTCCCGGGAGGTCCGCACCAACGACTTCGGCTCCGCCGCGGGCGAGTTCACGATTCCCACCGGCCGGATGCTGGGGGCGTGGTCCGTGATTGTGAGCGCGGGGGGCCGCGCGTCGATTCGCGTGGAGGAGTACAAGCGGCCCACCTTCGAGGTGACGCTGAAGGACGCGAAGGCGCAGCTGCGCCTCAACCGGCCCGCGACCTTCCAGGGCGAGGCCCGCTACTACTTCGGCATGCCGGTGACGTCCGGCTCCGTGCGGTGGCGTGCGTACCGCGAGCCGGTGCTGCCCTGGTGGTGGTGGGGCCCGCCGTCCGGGGCCTCGCAGCGGCAGGTGGTGGCGACGGGCACGTCGCCGCTGGGCGCGGACGGAGGCTTCACCATCGGCTTCACCCCCGAGGCGGATGAGCGGTCCGCGGCCACCCCGGGGCTGACGTGGAACTACCGCATCGAGGCCGACGCGACGGACGAAGGCGGTGAGACGCGCTCGGCCAGCCGGGCCTTCCGGCTGGGCTTCGTCGCCGTGGAGGCGCGCGTGGACCTGGACACGGGGTTCCTCCGCGAGGGCGCCGCGGCCGAGGTTCGGCTGACGCGCTCCACGCTGGATGGCGCGCCGCAGCCGGGGCCGGGCAAGTGGCGGCTGGTGGCGCTGAATCAGCCCGCGCAGCCCCTGCTGCCCGCGGACGAGCCCCAGGGCCTGCCGGAGTACAAGGACCCCGAGGCGGTGTTCACGCCCACGCCTGGAGACAACCTGCGTCCTCGGTGGTTCGGCGCGTATTCGCCGGAGTCCACCATTCGCGGCTGGACGGATGGGGCCCAGCAGGCGACCGGCTCGGTGCAGCACGACACCGAGGGCCTGGCCGTGCTGAAGCTGCCGTCGCTCAAGGCGGGCGCGTACCGGCTCCACTACGAGACGACGGACGCCTTCGGTCAGACGTACACCGTGGGGCGCGAGCTGGTGGTGGCCGGGAAGACGACACCCCTCGCGGTGCCCGCGATGCTGGTGGCCGAGCGGGAGACGGCGCGGGTGGGGGAGGTGGTGCGGTTGATGGCCGTCTCGGGGTTCAAGGGACAGCCGCTGCTGCTCGACATCTACCAGGGAGAGCGGCGCATCTCCCGGCGCAAGCTCACCGCGGGCCAGTCTTCCGGAGTCGTGGAGGTGCCGGTGACGGCGGAGCTGCGCGGCGGCTTCACCGTGGCGCTGTCCACGGTGCGTGACTACCAGTTCCTGTTCTTCTCGAAGTCCATCTTCGTGCCCTGGGACGACAAGGAATTGCAGCTGGAGTTCGCCACCTTCCGCGACACGCTGCGCCCGGGCGCGAAGGAGACCTGGCGCGTGACGGTGAAGGGGCCGAAGGGCGCGAAGGTGGAGGCGGGCACTGCCGAACTGCTCGCGTACATGTATGACCAGTCCCTGGACCTGTTCGCCAAGCAGACGCCGCCCAGCGTGGCGTCGCTGTATCCCCAGTGGCATTCCTCCGTGGACATGCAGTCGTCGGCGAGCCTGGGTGACACCCGGTGGGTGGTGAACGCGCGATATGGCGAGGTGCCGGGCTGGACACCGCCTGCGCCTGACGCCTTGCTCTTCGGGGATGGCTTCGAGGTGGGCGGCCCAGGCCGGCGGCGGATGCGGCAGATGGTTCGCGGTGGGATGGGCGGCATGCGGGAGGGCGCCGCGCCAAGGGCCACCATGGCACCGGCGCCGGGCGCCCCGCCGCCCCCGCCGCCCGCCGAGGCGCCTGTTCGGGCCGAGGCGAAGATGCAGGCGGACAAGGAAGAGCGCTTTGGCAGCGGCGGAGCGGCTCCGGACGCGCCGCAGCCGCTGCGCTCCAACTTCGCGGAGACCGCGTTCTGGGCGCCCCAGGTGCTCACCGGGGCAGACGGCTCGGCGACGCTGGAGTTCACCGTGCCGGACTCGGTGACGGCGTGGAGCGTCTGGGTGCACGCCGTCACGCGTGACTTGAAGGGCGGCTCGCTGCAGCGCGCCTCCCGGAGCGTGAAGGAGCTGATGGTGCGCCCCTATGTGCCGCGCTTCCTGCGCGAGGGCGACCGCGCGGTGTTGGAGGTGATGGTGAACAACGCGGCGTCGCGCCCGATGCAGGGCACGCTCACGTTGGACATCCAGGACCTGGAGCTGCAGAAGAGCGTGCTGTCGGACTTCGGCGTCCAGAAGGCGTCGCAGCCCTTCCGCGTGGAGGCGGGGAAGGGGACGCGCCTGCGCTTCCCGCTCACCACGCCCACACGGGTGGGGCCCGTTGCCTTCCGGGTGGTGGCGCGCTCGGAGAATCACAGTGATGGTGAGCTGCGCCCCCTGCCGGTGTTGCCGGGCCGGATGCACCTGGCGCAGTCGCGCTTCGTGACGCTGAAGGGCAAGGACTCCAAGACGATGCAGTTCGAGGACCTGCGCGCGGGCGGCGACCCGACGCGGGTGAACGAGCAGTTGGTCGTCACGGTGGACACGCAGCTGTTCTATTCGGCGCTCCAGGCGCTGCCGTACCTGGTGGACTATCCCTACGAGTGCACGGAGCAGACGCTCAACCGCTTCGTGTCGACGGGCATCCTGTCCAGCCTGTACGGGCAGTACCCGTCGGTGGCGCGGATGGCCAAGCAGCTGAGCGAGCGCCCCACCCAATTGGAGACGTGGGATGCGGTGGACCCCAACCGGAAGATGGCGCTGGAGGAGACGCCCTGGCTGGAGATGGCAAAGGGCGGCGCCGGGCCGGAGGCCGGTCTGGTGAAGGTGTTGGACCCGAAGGTCGCCGCCGCCGAGCGCACGTCCGCGCTGGCGAAGCTCCGCAAGGCGCAGACGTCCAGCGGCGGCTTCCCCTGGTGGGCGGGGGGGCCTCCGTCGCCGTACATGACGCTCTACATCGTGCATGGCCTCTCCCGCGCGATGGAGTTCGGCGTGGAAGTCCCGCCGGAAATCACCCGGGGCGCCTGGGGCTACCTGGCGCGGCACTTCCGCGAGGAGTACGCGACGAAGCTGATGAAGGAGGAGCGCGGCTGGGAGTTCCTCACGTTCCTCAACTACACGGCCTCCGCGTATCCGAACGCGAGCTACACCGGTGAGGCCCTCACCGAGGCGGAGCGGGCGCGGATGCTCGCGTTCAGCTTCAAGCATTGGAAGAAGCACTCGCCCTACCTCAAGGGCTACCTGGCGCTGACGCTGAAGCGCGCGGGGCGCGGCGCGGACGCCAACCGCGTCTGGGAGAGCGTCATGGACTCGGCGAAGACGAGTCCCGAGCTGGGCACCTACTGGGCGCAGGAGGACCGCAGCTGGCTCTGGTACAACGACACCACGGAGACGCACGCCTTCGCGCTGCGCACGCTGACGGAGCTCAATCCGAAGGACGCGCGCCGCGAGGGCCTGGTCCAGTGGCTGCTGCTGAACAAGAAGCTCAACCACTGGAAATCCACTCGCGCCACGGCGGAGTCACTGTACGCGCTGGTGAAGTACCTCCAGGCGGAAGGCGCGCTGGGCGTGCGCGAGGACGCCCAGGTGACGGTGGGCCCGCGCGTGGTGCGCATGTCCTTCGCCCCGGACGAGTACACGGGCAAGAAGAACCAGGTCGTCGTGCCCGGGCCGGAGTTGAACCCGGCGACGATGAGCTCGGTGGTGGTGGAGAAGACGACGCCGGGCTTCGCCTTCGCATCCGCGACGTGGCACTTCTCCACGGAGAAGCTGCCGGACAGCGACCGCGGGGACTTCTTCCAGGTGTCGCGGCGCTACTTCCTGCGTGAGCGGCAGGGGAAGGACGCCAGGCTCGTGCCGCTGGCGGAGGGCGCCGTGGTGCTCCCCGGAGACGAAGTGGAGGTGCAGCTCTCCCTGCGCGCGAAGCACGCGGCGGAGTACGTGCACCTGAGAGATCCGCGCGCCGCGGGCCTGGAGCCGGAGAACGTGCAGTCCCGTCACCGCTGGGACTTGGGCATCGTCTGGTACGAGGAGACGCGGGACTCCGGCACCAACTTCTTCTTCGAGCAGCTGCCCGCGGGTGAGTACACCTTCAAGTACCGGCTGCGCGCCAACATGGCCGGCCAGTTCAAGGTGGGCCCCGCCACGGTGCAGTCCATGTACGCGCCGGAGTTCACCGCGTACTCGGCCGGGGCGATGCTCACGGTGGGCGCGGCGAAGTAGCGCGGTCCACCACGGGGAGTGGGCCCGTCAGCCCGGGCTCATTCCCCGCAGGTGGCCTTGTCGTCCGTGGGATGCAGGGTGGCGATGCCGTAGGTGCCATTGCGCGTGCCGCACCAGATGCGCCAGTTCGTCCCGCCCAGGTCCGGCGCCGAGTACACGCCGCCTTCCTTCTTGGCCCCGCCGCGCGCGCAGCACCGGGCGAAGGCGCGCGTGCCAATGGACATCAGGCCCACCGCGTCCGGCGCGCGTGAGAAGCCGCCGACGCGCTTCTCTCCGCAGGACCAGGGCGCCACGCCCTTGAAGCGGATGAGGTAGGCGTCACCCTTCAAGGCCGCGGCGCCGCGCACCGGGCCCTGGTAGCAGAGGCGGCCCTCCGCCTCGAGCTGGGCATAACGCGGCAGGAAGTGCAGGCCGCCAATGGGGCCTCGCTGCCAGTCGTCGCCGCAGAAGACGTGCGTGAAGGCGTTGCGAGGCCCGGTGCTGACCCAGAGGCCCGTGAGCCAGTCGATGTTGGCCTGCCGCGCGCCGGGCCGGCCCGCCACGGACAGGGCCCGCTGGAGGCGCGGGTCGTCGTAGTGGCGCGAGACGAATCGCCGCACGTCGCCTTCACTCACGCTGACGTCGGGGCGCGCGGGGCACAAGTCCAACACCTCGCGGTCCATGGCGGACAAGGGCGGCGGCTTCGCGAACAGGGGCGCGCTGTCACACGTCGTCGCGCAGCCGGTGGCCGGCTTCCAGCTCGCGGAGCCGGCCAGCTCCTCGTCACCGTCGTTGTCAGCGTCACGCGCGGCCACGCGGCCCGCGGGGCCCCGCATCGTCACCTGCCGCGCCGAGTGGGCCCGGTCCGCGGCCACCAGGGCCGCCGCGCTCGGAGCGGCGGGCGCGGTGGACTCCGGCGCGCCTTCACACAACACCCAGCCTTCGGCGGACGCGCCGCTCAGCTTGCACCAGGCGCGGTTGGGGCCGCCCTTCTTCAGCAGGGGGTAGGGCCTCCCGGCCTCCACCGTGAAGACGACCTTGCGGGACTCGGGCTGCTCGAGGGCGTCCACCGTGACGTCGGACACGAAGACGCCGCGGCCCGCGAGGGCGGGCAGCGAGGCACCCAGCAACAGGGCGAGACAGGGCAGGGAAAGACGCATGGCGCACGGGAGTCTACAGCAGTCCCCGCCGTGCCCCTCAGGGGAGGGGCAGGGGGGCATGTCCTGCGCCTGCGACGGCCGTCACCGGCCGGAGATTCAACCGAGCTTCACGCGGGCTGCCTTCAGCTTGCCCACCTGCACCGTGTACTCGCCGGCGCCCAGCTCCGCCTTGACGTCCTGCACCTTCTCGCCGTTGACGCGCACGCCGCCCTGCGCCATCAGCTTGCGCGCCTCGGTGGCGGACGCGACCAGCTTCGACTCCGGCAGCAGCTTCGTCACCGGCAGCTTCTCCGCGCCGCCCAGGGACACCTCCACCAGGGGCAGCTCGTCCGTGGACAGCTCCTTCTTCGCGAAGCGCTTCTCGAAGTCCTCGGCGGCCTTCTTCCCGGCCTCCTCGCCCTGGAAGCGCGCCGTCATCTCCTGCGCGAAGCCGACCTTCGCCGCCTTGGGGTGCAGCGCGCCGGACTCCACCTGGGCGCGCATCTCCGCCAGCTCCGCCCGCGTCTTCGCGGAGAGCAGCTCGTAGTACCGCCACATCAGGTCGTCGGTGATGCTCATCAACTTGCCGAAGATGGTGTCCGCCGGCTCGTCGATGCCCACGTAGTTGTCCAGGCTCTTGGACATCTTGTCGCCGACAATCTTCCCGTCGACCGCCTTCGCGTTGAGGCCCTCCAGGATGGGGCCCGTCATGATGACCTGGGGCGCCATGCCCTCTTCCTTCATCAACTGGCGGCCCACCAGCAGGTTGAAGAGCTGGTCCGTCGCGCCCAGCTCCACGTCCGCCTTGAGCACCACCGAGTCGTAGCCCTGCAGGAGCGGGTAGAGGAACTCGTGGATGGAGATGGAGACCTCGCCGCGGAAGCGCTTCTTGAAGTCGTCGCGCTCCAGCATGCGCTGCACGGAGTAGCGCGAGGCCAGGCGGATCATCCCTTCGGTCCCCAGCGAGTCCAGCCAGCTGGAGTTGAAGCGCACCTGCGTCTTGGACTCGTCCAGCACCTTGAAGACCTGCTTCTTGTAGGTCTCCGCGTTGGCCTTCACCTCGTCGCGCGTGAGCGCCGGGCGCGTGGCGTTGCGGCCCGTCGGGTCGCCAATCAACCCGGTGAAGTCACCGATGAGGAACACCACCGTGTGGCCGAACTCCTGGAAGCGCCGCATGCGCGTGAGCAGCAGCGAGTGGCCCAGGTGCAGGTCCGGCCGGCTCGGGTCGAAGCCTGCCTTGATGACCAGCGGCTTGCCCGTGTCATACGAGTACTGAAGCTTCTTCTTCAGGTCCTCGGGCACGTGGAGGTCCACCGTGCCACGGGTCACTTCATCGAACTGCTCCTCGGGGGTCGCCTTGCGCAGCGCGTCCGGATTCATGGCGCCGCAAGCTACCCGATGTGCGTCAGCAGTGGACGCACTTCCTCCACCGGGTTTCAGGTGCCTGGCAGGTGCTCACGCACGCGGTGGATGCTCCGGCCCCGTCCGGTGGCGTCGTCGATGTCCACCACCACGCCTTGCAGGTAGACGAGCCGCTCCGCCACCTCATAGGGCGCCGGCTTGCCCAGGAAGCGCGCCAGCGAGGACTCCTTCTTCATGCCGATGACGGAGTCCAGCGGCCCGCACATGCCGACATCCGTGATGAAGGCCGTGCCACCGGGGAGGATGCGCTCATCCGCCGTCTGCACGTGCGTGTGCGTCCCCACCACCACGGACACCCGCCCATCCAGGTGGACGCCCATGGCGTTCTTCTCACTGGACGCCTCGCAGTGCATGTCCACCAGGATGCAGGGCGTCTGCTGGCGCAGCTCCTCCACCAGCCCTTCCACCACCTCGAAGGGGCTGGCCTCGGTGCGCATGAAGACGCGCCCCTCCAAGTTGATGACGCCCAGCGCGCGCCCATCCGGCAGCTTCACCACGCCGTGGCCCTTGCCCGGCGTGCCCTTGGGGTAGTTGGCCGGACGCAAGAGCAGGTCCGGATGCTCCTTCACCCAGGGGAGGATGGCCTTCTTGGAGTAGAAATGATTACCGCTCGTCAGCAGCTGGACGCCGCTGTCGAGCAGGTAGTGGGCCGTCTCTGAAGTGATGCCCGAGCCCTGGTCGCTGTTCTCCGCGTTGGCGACCACCACGTCCACGCCGTGCTGCGCGCGGACCCTCGGAAGGAGCGTGCGGACCGCCTGGAGACCCGGGCGGCCCACCACGTCCCCCATGAAGAGGACTTTCACGTATCGAGGAAGTCCCAGTCGCGGTACAGGCCGCGCAGGGACTCAGACTCCGTTACGACCAGGTCCATGTCGACGTCATCCCCGGTCGTGGGCAGCACGGGGACGACCTGGTCATTGAAGGCCAGGCCCACCCGACGACTGCGCTGACTGGCCGCGCGGAGGGTGGCGTCGTAGTAACCGCCCCCGCGCCCCAGCCGCTTGCCTTCCCGGGTGAAGCCCAGGCCCGGCACCACGAAGAGGTCAATCTGGTCCACCGCGATGAGGTCCGCGGAGTTGGTGGGCTCACGCACCCCCAAACGCCCCGGCTCCAGCTCGCTTTCCGACTTGATGGCACGGAACGAAAGAATCCGCCCGTGAACATGTGAGAGCGGGTAGCAGACAATCTTGCCGTCCTGCAACGCCGCAATCAGGATATCCCGGGTTGGCACTTCCCCCCGAATGGGGGCGTACAACGCCACCGTGCGCGCCTTCTGATAATACGGTGCCGCCAGAAACCGAGACTGAACCTTGAGACCCCGCGTATCGATGAGGTCCGGCGTCATCGCCTTCCGGCGCGCCGTGAGCTCCTCTCGTAGGGTCTGCTTCCTCGCCGCCGCCTCTTCCACCACCGTCTCGCTCACCGACGCCGCTCCCAAGAAAAAGTCCCCCGCAGCATGGCCGTGTGCCCGGCGTCCATTGAACCCTCAAAAGCCAGGTGGGGACCGAAGTCATGCCTCCGCAGGCTTCCCTCATCCCCCGTGAGGAGGGAGGGCTTGCACATGGAGACCGAAACGGACCCCGGAATGGACGTATCGGTTCGAATTTCTGCCGAGCATCACGCGCCCCGCAGGGGACAGCCCTTGAACAAAGCTACAGTGCTTCCAAATCCTCGAATCTATTGGGAATTCTCGCCAGAGTCTTTGGAAATGATAAGGACGGGGGGCGGCGGGGTCAAGGCATCCTCGCGCGTTTACAAGGCAGGCGCGGGACCTCTATGATGGAAAGAGCCCGAATCCACCCACATATGCCGCCCTCGCTATTGAACAAGGGTCTTGCGACGGTTCTTTCCGTTGCCTCCGGCCTCGCGTGGGCGGGACCGCCCACGGTGTCGAGCTCCTATCAAGGGGACTCCTATGGTGTGGTGTCCCTGCGCATGCAGGGAGACCAGCTGGTGGGGGTCGCGACTGGCGGACCCTGCGGATTCGAACCCGATACGGAGGTGCTCTCTGGCGAGTTCCAGGACAACGTCCTGGTGGGCCAGGTGTTGCTCTGTCAGTTGGGGCCCCACTGTGAGCCGCGGGTGAACCAGCCCGCGCTGGTCGTGTTCAACCCGGACGATGGGGTGATGACGGCCCTGTTCCGGCTGAAGGACGGTTGCCGCTCGCCGGTGTTGAAGAACGACTCCCTCCTGCTCCTGCGGCCGTTGTCCCGGGACGCGGAAGCGGTGGCGCCGGCGCGCGCGGCATCGGCGACCACGGCGACGGCCGCCTCGGCCACGGCGGAAGGCGCGAACTCGTCCGCGGCGCAGGTGGCCGCGGGACTGGGCCGGCAGGGCGAGGTGTCACCCTTGGAGGAGGGGCAGCGTCAGCTGGCCGCGGGCAACGCGGGCGTGGCGCAGCGCCACTTCGAGCTGGCCCTGTCGAAGGACCCCCGCAGCGCCGCCGCGGTGGTGGGCCTGGGGGCCAGCCAGCTGATGCTCAATGACGTGAGCCGCGCGGTGAAGACGCTGGAGGCGGGCAGGGGATTGGGGCGCGCGGACGTCCACCTGTGGCTGGCCTACGCGTATCAGCGCGAAGGCAACCGCAACCGCTCGCGCGAGTCGCTGCGCAAGGCCTTCGAGCAGGGCTGGATGCCTGCGGGCCGCGCGGCGGAAGCGGTGGCGGAGCAGGCGCTGCGTGAGGACATCAAGGACATCGAAACGCTCATGCAACAGCAGCGGACCCGGAAGCGGGTTCCCGCCCGCCCGTCGGCGGGGGTTGGAAACACCACGCCGTGAGCCAGCCGACTTCCCCGCAGAAGACCACGCGGGTCTTCGGCAACTACGAAGTCCTCTCCGTGCTGGGCAAGGGCGGCATGGCGGAGGTGTACCGGGCCCGGGTGTTGTCCGGCCCGCGTGAAGGCTGGACGGTGGCGCTCAAGCGCCTGTTGCCCGCGCTGACGCGGGATCCGGAGTCCGTGTCGCTGTTCGCCCGCGAGGCCCAGCTGTCCAAGCAGCTCCACCACCCCAACATCGTCACGGTGCTGGATGCCGGCGCGCTGGAGGGCATCTACTTCATCGTGATGGAGCTGGTGGACGGCCGCGACCTGGGGCAGATCCTCCGGCGCTGCAAGGTGCGCGGGATTCCACTGCCGCTCGACTTCGCGGTGTACCTGGGCAAGGTGCTGCTGGAGGCGCTCGCGTACGCGCACTCCGCGACGGGGCCCCAGGGCGAGCGGCTGGGCATCGTCCACTGCGACGTGTCGCCGTCCAACCTCTTCATCTCCCGCGTGGGCGAAATCAAGCTGGGCGACTTCGGCGTGTCGCGCGTGCTGGTGGACGGCAAGCTCCAGGGCGGCGAAGTGCTGGGCAAGCCCTACTACCTGTCCCCTGAATCGCTGCTCGGCGAGGTGAACCCGGAGGCCGACCTGTGGGCCGCCACGGTGGTGCTCTACGAGCTGCTGACGCTGGAGCGCCCCTTCACCGGCACGACGCCGGATGCCGTGTTCAACGCCATCCGCGCCCGGCAGTACCGGCCCCTGCGGGAGCTGCGGCCCGACATCCCGGAGGCGCTGGAGGCCGTGGTGGCTCGGGCCTTCGCGGAGCGTCCCGAGGACCGTTTCCCGACAGCGGAGGAGTTCGCCCAGGCGCTGACGCCCCACTACGACGAACGCGTGGGCACGCCGCTGGCCATCGCCGCCGTGGTGCGCGGACTCTTCGGCGCCAGTGACGAGGTGCCCGCCGCGCCGTCGCCCAGCGGGACGCCGCCGACGCCGGGCTCGCGCGCGGGGTAGGGGAGCGGGCACCCTGTTGTCCGCTCCACCGTTCCTGCCCACCTTCCAGGACGATGACGACCTTTCCTTCCACCGCGCGCGGTGTCGCGTGGGGGGAGGAATCCAGATGGCCAACGAGCCCAAGCAGCAGAAGCCGGAGCAGTCCGCACCCGAGCCCGAGGAGCGTGCGCGTCCGCGGACTTCCAAGGCGGACGAAGCCCGGGAAGATGGGATGC
Organism: Myxococcus virescens; assembly: GCF_900101905.1. Lineage (NCBI taxonomy): Bacteria > Pseudomonadati > Myxococcota > Myxococcia > Myxococcales > Myxococcaceae > Myxococcus > Myxococcus virescens. Next base: position 130,067 of record NZ_FNAJ01000012.1, read on the forward strand.
CCGGTTACGGGCAGCCCGACGAGGACGTGCGCGAGCAGTCGCTTCCGGAGCAGTCCTGGTAGCGACGCAGGGCGTGAAGCGCGGGTTTCGCTCGCGCGTGTCCAACAGCGTGCATCTGGCGCGTGACCGGGCCCTGGAGTCCGATGCAGAGGCTTGGCCCCGCGCATCCGGGTTGTTAGTTCTCGAAAAAGGCGCGCGCTGAAAGTGTTCCTGCGCGCGCTTCTTCCACCCGCCAATACAAGTGATGGCTCCTGAATGGATCGCCGGACGTGGTCGCTCTTCGAGACGGGCATCCCGAGTTTCGACACGCTGCTGGGCGGAGGCATCCCCAGGCGACAATCCATCATCGTGGCTGGAGATCCGGGCAGCGGGAAGACGGTGCTGTGCAGCCAGATGGCCTTCCTCGCCGCGGCGCGAGGCCTGCCCGTCGTGCTGGTCACCGTCACGTCCGAACCCCATGACAAGCTCGTGGGCGAGCTGAGCAGCTTCAGCTTCTTCAGGGAGGAGCTGCTGGACGAAAAGCTCTTCGTGATGAGCGCCTACTCATCGCTCAAGCAGGGCGCGAAGGAGACGCGGGACCTCATCATCCAGACGGTGCGCAAGCGGGGCGCGAAGCTGCTCTTCATCGATGGCCTTCGCTCCATCCGGGACCTCTGGCAGGACGAGGCGCGCCTGCGCGAGTTCCTCTATGAGCTGGGCATCGGCCTGGCCGCGGCGGATTGCGTCGGCCTCTTCACCACCGAGTACCCACTGGAGAAGCTGCTGACGCTGCCCGAAGCCACCACGGTGGACGGCATCGTCTCCCTGGCGGTGGTGAAGCACGGCGCCCGCCGCATGCGCCGCGTGGAGGTCGTGAAGCTGCGCGGCCGGCCCCACCTGTCGGGGGAGCACCTGATGCGCATCGACGAGGACGGGGTGTCTTTCATCCCGCGCCTGGAGTCGCTGGTGTCCGCTGGGAGGGACGTGGAGCCGCCCGAGGAGCGCGTCAGCTTCGGGTTGCCGGAGCTGGACGTCTTGATGGAGGGCGGCCTGCCCCGCACGAGCGCCACGCTGCTCGCGGGCAGCATGGGCATTGGCAAGACGCTGCTGGCCGCGCACTTCGCGGTGGAGGGGGCGCGCCGGGACGAGCACTCCCTCTTCGTGTCGTTCCATGACTCCACGGAGTCGCTCGCCGCTCGGGCGCGGCGCATCCAACTGGACGTGGCGCGCTTCGTGAGGAGCGGGCTCATCACCTACCTGTACATCCCGCCGACGGAACAGGAGGCGGACCTGGTGCTGGACCACATCTTCCAGGAGGTTGAGCGGCGGAACGTGAAGCGGCTCGTCATCGATGGCCTCACGACGCTCGAGCAGTCCATCGCCGAGCGGGAGCGCAGGCCGCTCTTCCTGGGGGCGCTCGCGGAGAAGCTGCGCCGGGCGGGGGTGACGACGCTGTACACCCGGGAGGTCTCCAAGGTGGCCGGCACGGAGCTCGACTTCAGCGATGCGCCCGTCTCCATCCTCGGGGAGAACTTGCTCCTCTTGCGCTACGTGGAGCTGCGCGGGCGCATCCACCGCATCCTGTCGGTGCTCAAGATGCGCGACAGCAAGTACGACAATGACTTGCGCGAGTTCCAGATCGCCGACTCGGGGATGAAGGTGCTGGCGACGATGCGCTCCGCGGAAGGGCTGCTGACGGGGCAGGCCCGGCCCATTGGGACGAGCATCGGGGCCCCGGAATGAGTGGCGTCCTCATCGCGGAGGACGAGGAAGCGCTGCTCGAGGTCTTCGCCGAGGTCGTGGAGGCGCTCGGCTACCGCGCCATCCGGGCCCACAATGGCGAAGACGCGCTCATGCTTGCGCGCACGGAGCCGCCAGACCTGGTGGTCAGCGACCACATGATGCCCCGCCGCACGGGGATGGAGCTGCTGCGCGCCATGCGGGCGGAGCCGAGCCTCGCATCGGTTCCCTTCGTGCTGCTGAGCGCCGCGCGGCCCGCGGGGAGGGAGGAGGCGGACGTCTTTCTCGCCAAGCCCGTGGACCTGAGCGCATTCGAAGAGGCCATCACCGGCGCGCTTCGCTCGAGGCCTCCCGTGGCCGTGCCCACCTTCCCCGAGCCGAAGGCCTCCACGGACCCGCGCAGGGGGGGCTTCCTGGCCCGTGAGGAGGTGCTCAACTGGGTGGCCCATGAGCTGAAGACGCCGCTCTCCTCGGCCCGCCTCAACGCCCAGGTCCTGCTGCGCAAGGTGGAGAAGCGGGGCGAGGACGACGAGGCCCGTTCGGTGGACGCCGTACTGCGGCAACTGGATCGGATGAACCACCTCATCTCCTCCATCCTGGACGCCTCGCGCCTGTCCGAAGGCAAGGTGGAGCTGAGGCCCAGGCAGGGCGACCTCGCCGTCTTCCTCCGGGAACTCATCCAGGAGTGGCGCGACCTGGAGCCGCAGGTGGACTTCGTGCTGCGGGGCGCCGAGGAGCCCGTGTTCCTTCCCTTCGACGGGGAGCGGGTGCGGCAGGTGCTCAACAACCTGCTCTCCAACGCGGTGAAGTACGGGGGCGAGACACGGCGGGTCGAACTGGGCCTCGCTCTGCACCCCGGGCTGGTGGACATCCACGTCCGGGATTGGGGCATCGGCATCTCCGCGGGGGCGCTTCCCTCCGTCTTCGAGCGCTTCCAGCGGGCGGACGGCGAGCCTGCCCAGGGGCATGGCCTGGGGCTCTACATCGCCTCGTCGCTGGCGAAGCTGCACGGCGGCTCGTTGTCGGTGAAGTCCGTGCTGGGGGAGGGGGCGACCTTCCACCTTCGGCTGCCCCTGAGCCGGCGTTCCGTGTCCTAGCCGGCCAGCGCGCGGACGTGCGGCACATGCCGCACGAGCGCGTCCACCACGCGCGCCACGTCCGCTTCCGTCGTGCCGGGGCCCATGCTGAAGCGAAGGCTGCCTCGGGCCTGCGCGGGCGACAGGCCCATGGCCCGCAGGACATGCGACGGCGTCAGCGTGCCGGACGCGCAGGCGGCGCCGGAGGACACGCAGATGCCCTCCAGATCCAGGGCGATGAGCAGCGACTCACCCTCCACGCCGTCGAAGCGCAGGTTGCTGGTGTTGGGCACGCGCGGGGCCGCGCCGCCGTTGATGTGCACGCCGGGCAGTCGCGCCGTCACCTCCCGCTCGAAGGCATCGCGGAGCGGGGTCAGCCGCGCCGTTGTCTCAGGCAGCTCCGCATCGGCCAACGCGAGCGCCAGCGCCAGCGCCTCCGCGTAGGGCACGTTCTGCGTCCCTCCGCGACGGCCGCCTTCCTGGTGGCCCGGCGTGAGCGCGCGGACGTCCACGCTCTTGCGAACCATCAGCACGCCCACGCCCGGAGGGCCGCCGAACTTGTGCGCGGACAGGGACAGCAGGTCCGCGTCCACCTCGCGCAGGGACAGGGGCACCTTGCCCGCGGCCTGAACCGCGTCCGTGTGGAACAGCACGCCGCGCTGACGGCACGCGAGCGCCACCTCCCTCGCGGGCTGGAGCACGCCTGTCTCGTTGTTGGCCCACATCAACGAGCACAAGGCCGCGTCCGGCGTCAGGGCCTCCAGCATGTCGGCTTCGCGCACGCGCCCGTCCGGGCCGGGCGCCACCCGCACGACGTGGGCGCCTTCCCGCTCCAACTGCGCCACCGCGCCGAGCAGGGCGGGGTGCTCCACCGCGGAAGTCACCACCCGCCGCCGCTCGGGCTGGGGCCGCAGGTGCCAGGCGCCCACGAGCGCCAGCGCGTCCGCCTCACTGCCAGAGCCGGTGAAGCTGACTTCCTTCGGCTCGCAGCCGAGCACGCGGGCCACCTTCGCCCGTGCCGCGTCCAGCCGGGCCCGGGCCGCGCGGCCCTCCTGGTGCACGCTGGACGCATTGCCATAGCCGCTCGACGCGAAGGCGCGCGACAGCAGCGTCGCCACCTCCGGTCGCACCGGCGCGGCCGCGTTGTAGTCCCAGTACGTCACGAGTCCTGCGCGTACAGCAGCGACACCGGCCGCTCGTTGGCGACGCCGAACGCCTCCACGAACTTGGCCACCAGCTCGCGCTTGAGCGCCTTGCGCTGCGCCAGCTTCCCGGACAGCGGCAGCCGCGCTCCGGCCATGCTGCCGTGGCCGCCGGACGAGCCGCCGTAGTCCTCGCAGATTTCGCGGATGAGGCGCCCCGCGTTCATCCGCCGGTCCTTGACGCGCAAGCTGAGGAAGAGCTGGTTGCGGTACGTCCCGAAGGCCAGCGACCACTTCATGCCTTCGAGGAACATCAGCCGCTCGGCCACCTCCGCCACCATGTCCGGGGAGTAGACCTCCTCCAGGTCGGTGATGATGGCCGTCCCGTACACCTTCGCCCGCTCGTAGGCCGTGTGGTACAGCTGGAAGTAGCGCGCGGGCAGCTCGGGGTGCTCAATCTGCGCCAGCAGCATCTTGTCCATGCGCGGGAACAGCCACAGGTAGCTGTCCACGTCCGTGGGCGTCGTCTCCCGGCCCAGGTCGCGCGTGTCCGCCTTGATGCCGTAGAACAGGCCGGTGGCCACCTCCGTGGAGGGCTCCAACCGGGCCGCGCGCAGGTACTCCACCAGCATGGTGGACGTGGCTCCGAAGTCGCCGCCCACGTCCGCGAAAGGGGCCTCCAGGCTCTCCTGGCGCAGCGGATGGTGGTCTACCACCAGGTGCGCTTCCAGCCGCGCGGGAAGGGAGTGGTTGCCGACCTTGGGCTGCGTGTCCACCAGCCCGAAGAGGTCGTACTCGTCGAAGTCGATGGTCGACACGTGTGAGACGGGCAGGCGCAGCACCTTCACGAAGGCGATGTTCTCCGCCCGGCCGATGATGCCGCCGTAGCCGATGTGGGCCTTCAGGCCCGCCTTGCGCTCGAGCAGGTGCGCCAGGGCCACCGCCGCCGCCAGCGAGTCCGGGTCCGGGTTGTCGTGGGTGAGGATGAGCGCCTTGTGGTGGCCCTGGGCCACTCGCAGGAGCCGCTCCAGCTTGTCACGGGCTGGCATATGGGCCAGCCGCGGTGGCGGGGGCTCCGTCAGCTCGCCTCCCGAGCTTCCGGTTCCGCGGCGGCTGTTGAGGGACTGTGTCACGGGCATGGGTATTCTTCTTACTTCCTCCCGTCCGGGGATTCGAGGATCCGGGGTCTGTTGCCAACACACCAATGGTGTCGACGGACCCCGCATCCTTCACGACGCGCGAGAGGAGCGTGAGCCTGCGCGCTCCCTCGCCGGGCCGCCGCGGGACGTGGGCTAGCTGTTCAGGGCCTTGTACTTGCGCCCCAGGTCCCGGAAGTACTTCATGCCGTTGTCGAGCGAGTTCTCCATCGCGTCCATCAGCACCGTCCGGAAGCCCGCCACGGGGCCCCGGAAGGACTCGTAGTAGCGCTGCCGGTCGATGGAGTGGATGACGGCGGGCATGTAGCCGTTGCGCAGCAGGATGAGGTTGCTGCACATGCGCCCCACCTTCCCGCTGTGCTCGGTGAAGGGGAAGATCTGCACGAACTTGTGCTGGACCGTGGCCGCCTGCTTGATGGGGTGGAACTCGCGGAACTCGGCGCTGGCCGTGTAGTCCACGAGCTTCTCCAACTCCGGCTGGATCTTCGCCGGCTGGGAGATGTCGTGGAAGTACGTGCGGTGCAGCGGCATGTCCTTGCGCAGCCCGGACCTGTCGCGCTCCTTGGCCAGCTCCTTCTCCGTGCGCTCGCGGCGCTCCATGCGCGCGCGCTCCGTCTGGGCCTCCGGCGTGTTGCCCAGGAAGAGGTCGTGCATCCGCTTGATGGTGGTCAGCGTGATTTGCGCCTGCTTCTTGGCGCCCGCTGCCTCCTCACGGATGAAGTCACAGACGGCCTTGTGGTTCCGGATTTCGAGGACCACCGGAATCATGGAGGCTTCCGCGCTGGTTCGATGAGGGAACAGCGCGGCCATCAGTTCCTGATGCGTGTAGACGACTCCCTCTAGCGCGGCGTCGTGGTAGATCCACGACATCTCCATCTTGTCCAAGAACTCGCGCGCGTCCGGCTTGTCCTTGTAGATGTCGAGGTACCCACGCAGCGTTTCGTTCTTCTCGTCGATGTCCTGGTAGCGTTCCTTCACGGACTGCGGCTCCTTCTCGCTGCGGGTCCGCCGCGGGCGGTACTCGAAGCATGCGGCCGAGCGGTACAACGGCGCGTGGATTCTAGAAATTCCGCGCGGTTGTAACAACGAAATCATCACAGATTGACGAGGAACACCTCGCACGCCTGGTCGAGCAGGTCCTTGGAGAGCGCTGGAGGTATCTGCCGGTAGCGCGCCGCGTCCCGGATGAGGCTCACCAGGTCCCGAGGGTGGCACGAGCGAAGCTCCATGCTCCGCGGCTTGTAGTAGTGCTCGATGAGGTACGTGACGGCCTGGTCCACGTACGGGATTCCCGCTGCCTCGCAGACGCGACTGAAGATTTCCCGGTAAGCCTCTTCGTCGGGGTTCCCGACCTCAATCTTGTACTTGATGCGGCGCAGGAAGGCCTCGTCCACCAGTTCCTTGGGGTCCAGGTTGGTGGAGAAGACGAGGAGCTGGTCGAAGGGGATTTCGAACTTCTTGCCAGTGTGGAGGGTGAGGAAGTCCACCCGCTTCTCCAGGGGGACAATCCACCGGTTGAGCAGGTCCGTGGGGTGGACCTTCTGGCGGCCGAAGTCGTCGATGAGGAGCATGCCGCCGTTGGCCTTCACCTGGAACGGGGCCTCGTAGAAGCGGGTGCTCTCCGAATAGATGAGGTCCAGCATCGCCAGCGTCAGCTCGCCGCCCACGACGACGGAGGGCCGGCGGCACAGGAGCCACCGGTTGTCCATTTCGAAGGTCTGCCGGCGGCCGGAGGCATCCCGGCCGACCTCCAGCGACACCGGCGTGTGGATGAGCCGGTCGTGGACCTGGATGATTTGATTCCCAATCTCCAGGCAGTGGGGGACGAACACCTCGCCGCCGAACATGTTGGAGACGGCCTCGGCCAGGCTCGTCTTGCCGTTGCCGGGGGAACCGTAGAGGAACAGCGAGCGGCCGGAGTTCACCGCCGGGCCCAGCTTGTCCATCAGCTCCGCGGGGACGGTGAGGTGGCTGAGCGCCATCACCAGCTCCTCCTGGCTGACGACGGGCGTCTCCTCCGTCTGGCTGGTGATGAGCGCGTTGTACTGCTCGATTGGCACCGGCGCGGGGCCCACGTAGGTGGTGCGGGTGAGGGCGTCTCGCGCGTACTCGCGGCCCTTCTCCGACAGGATGAACTCCACGGACGCGCGGCCAAAGCCCTTGCCGCCGCGCAGGTCCACCAGCTTCTCCGTGGCGAGGAAGTCCACCACGTGCTCGATGACGCCTGGCCACGGCAGCCGCATCTCGTCCGCGATGCCCATGCCCGTGCCCGTGCCCGCGTAATAGAGGTACTTCAGGGCGATGTCGGACAGGATGCCCATCTTGAGCCCCGTGTCCTCCACCGACTTCGGCTCCGGTGGAGCGATGTCGAGGATGGATGGGTTCTCGAGCTTGAACGGATTGTCGTCGTAGTCGTAGCCAGCGGGAGGAGCCATCAAGCCCCGTTCTAGCCCATTCGATGGGCGGTCGGGCGCGGGACGTGGCCTCTTCCCTGGCTGCCCGCCCCCCTCCCATGCCGAAGAGGGGGGCGAAGCGGGGGGCTCAGATGTACGTGAGCCAGTCCGCGTAGCGCGGCTCCTGGCCACGCACGATGCGGAAGTACATGTCCTGCACGTACCGGGTGATGGGGCCGGGCTTGCCGTCGCCCACCTGGCGGTTGTCCACCTCGCGCACGGGGGTGATCTCCGCCGCCGTGCCGCAGAGGAAGATCTCGTTGGTGATGTAGAGCGCGTCGCGGGTGAAGGTGACCTCCTCCACCGTGCGGCCGCTGTCGCGCAGGATGTGCAGCACCGTGTCGCGGGTGATGCCGTCCAGGATGGGGCCGGACAGCGGGGGCGTCTTGATGATGCCCTTCTTGTTCACCTGGAAGATGTTCTCTCCGGAGGCCTCGGCCACGAAGCCGCTGATGTCCAGGAGGATGGCCTCGTCGTAGCCCGCCAGCACCGCCTCGCGCTTGGCGAGGATGGAGTTGACGTACTGGCCGGTAATCTTCCCGCGCACCATGTTCACGTTGACGTGCATGCGCGTGTACGAGCTGACCTTGGCGCGGATGCCTTCCTTGATGCCCTTGTCGCCCAGGTACGCGCCCCAGTCCCAGGCCGTCACGGCCGTGCGGGTGGGGTTCACCGCGCCCAGGCCCATGGCGCCGTCGCCCATGAAGGCCACCGGCCGCAAGTACGCGCCGTTGGCGAACAGGTCCTTCTGCGCGCGGAGCAGATTCACGCACGCGTCGAAGAGCTCGTCCTCGGTGTACGGAATCTTCAGCATGATGATGTGCGCCGAGTCGAGCAGCCGGCGGACGTGCTCACGCAGCCGGAAGACGGCCAGCCGTCCGTCGTGCGTCTTGTATGCGCGGATGCCCTCGAAGACACCCAGGCCATAGTGAAGCGCGTGCGTCATCAGATGCACGTGGCCCTCGTCCCATTTCATCAGTCGGCCGTCGAGCCAGATTTGCTCGGCGCGCACTCCACTACTCGAGGTCGAGCTCATTCGATGTTCCTTCGCCTGGATGTTGAGGGGGGGACAGCCAGGGCCTTCTAGCCAGTGAAACCTATGAGGTCAAAGCGTGTTTCTCGTCCCGAAACAGTCACAGCACCGGTGGCAGGGGGGCGAGCATCCGACGAAGGAACGGGAGGTCCTCCGCGAGTGCCGCCCTGCCGAATTGTAACGCCTTCGAGGCCAGTTCCACCGACGGTACGACGTCCAGCGGTGACAGTGTTCGCGGAAAGCGTTTGACGTGGTGCGTATAGGGAAGGTTGGGCGCCACCGTCATCGCGGCGAGCCGCTGGAGGGGCAGCCAGAAGGGCGTGGTCAGCTTCGGAGCGAAGCCGTCGAGCGCGAGGATGAACGCGTTGCGAGTGCCGATGCGGCCTCGGGCCACCGCCTTCCACGCCGCCTTCGCTGGCAGGTTGTCCACCAGTCCTCCGTCGATGAGCCTCGCGACGCCGTGCTGGCCCATGAGTCCTTCCACCAACGTGTGCATGCCGGGGTCCTCGCGCAGCACGTCGTAGTGGATGACGCCTGGCAGCGCGGAGGAGAAGCCCGCGGCGTCGAGCGCGTCGAAGTCGCCGGTGGTGTCGTCCGCACCCAGGTAGAGGCGGGCGGTGATTTCGGGGCGGGTGAAGAGCTCGGCCATGGCACCCATGGCGGCCTGGATGCGGCGTGCCACGCCCGCGGGGTTGAGCAGGCCCAGCGGACTGGTGCCCAGCAGGCGCTCGTAATACTCCAGCGGCCGGGGAAGCATGCCGCGGCGGATGCCGCCCACGGCGATGAGCGTCGGCACCGGCAAGTCCTTGAGCCGCATGCCACTGTTCTCCGGTCCCGCGCTGAAGAAGCGGCCCAGCCCCGCGCGCAGAAACAGCCGCAGCGCGGCGGGCAGGCCGTAGCGGCTCTCCGTGGAGATGAAGCGGAAGAGCTTCCGGAAGGACAGCCCGCGGACGATGTTGATCATGTCCGTGGCGTCGAAGCGCGACAGGCGCGAGCGCATGATGGCCAGGATGGCGCCCATGGACGTCCCGGCGAGCAGGCGCGGCTCCAGGCCGTATTCGTCCAGGAGGCTCATCGCTCCCAGGTAGACGTAGGCCGTTCCGCCGCCGCCACCGGTGACCAGCACCAGTTCCTTGTGCCGGATTTCCCGGTCCAGTGCCTCGGGGGGAACGCGCCCGCGCAGCCGCTGCGCCACCATGTCGCGCGCCTTCGCGGCGTGCTGGCGCAGGTCCTTCACGTGCGGCATCAGCCGGTCCCGCGTGGGCGGGAAGGGGGCTTTGAGGACGGGGCCCAGGCGGCGCTCCACCTCCTCGCGAAACGGGGTGAGCAGCGCGCCCACGCCCACGTCGCGCTCGCCGTGCCGCACCTTGTAGAGGCGTGCCAGCGACAGGGCGGTGCGGAGGATGGCTTCCTCGCGCGGGTCGACCAGGGCCGCGTTGGCCAGCGATGCGCGCACGAGGCGGAGCTCCATCTCCTCGAGCGGCCGGGTGATCTGGAAGCGTTCCTTCAGCAGCACGCGCTTCGAGGGCCCGTCAGGCCTGGGCAATCTGCGAGAGGTTGGCCTTCGCCTTCTCGATGTCGCCTTCGTACTTGAGGACGAGGTTCAGCGTGGAGGCCACCACGTCGGCGGTGAGCTGCTCCGCGTTCAGCAGCGCCAGGCTCTGGGCCCAGTCGAGCGTCTCGCTGATGGAGGGCGCCTTCTTCAGGTCGAGCGAGCGGATGGCGGCCACCGCTTCCACCACCTGCTCCGCCAGCACCTGGGGCACCTGGGGCAGTCGCGAGCGGACGATGCGCAGCTCGCGCTCGCGGTCCGGGAAGTCGATGTGCAGGTGGAGGCAGCGGCGCTTGAGCGCGTCGGACAGCTCGCGCGCGGCGTTGGAGGTGAGCAGCACGCGGGGGATGTGCTTCGCCCGGAAGGTGCCCAGCTCGGGGATGGTGACCGCGTTGTCGGAGAGCACCTCCAGCAGGAAGGCCTCGAACTCCGGATCCGCCTTGTCGATTTCGTCCACCAGCAGCAGGGCGGGGCGCTCGGAGAGCTGGGCCTTCAGCACCGGGCGGGGCAGCAGGAAGCGTTCGGAGAAGAACACCGCGTCGCTGGAGGCCAGCCGGTCCGCCGCCTGCGCCAGCGTGGTGGTGCCCTGCACCATGTCCCCAATCTTGTCCTTGAGGAGCTGGGTGTAGAGCAGCTGCTTGGCGTACTCCCACTCGTAGAGGGCCTTCGCCTCGTCCAGGCCTTCGTAGCACTGGAGCCGGATGAACTCGCGGCCCAGCGCCTGGGCCAGGGCCTTGGCCAGCTCCGTCTTGCCGACGCCGGCGGGGCCTTCCACCAGGATGGGCTTGTTCATCCGGTCCGCCAGGAAGGCCGCCGTGGCGATCTCCGGCGAGGATAGATAGCCCACCTGCTCCAGGCGATTCTCCGCGTCCTCCACGCTGGTGAAGGCGTGGCTCTCAACCGTCGAAGGGGTGCTCACCCGGTGAACTTAACCGACGCCCTCCTGGGGACTGCGGCAAAAATGCCAGGGTTCCGGCGTCGTCACCGTGGCCCGTTCGCCTCGCTGCCTGGCAAACCCGCGTAACTCCGGAGGGAAATATTCTGCGCAACGTGGGCACACCTCGTGCATCTCATGGCTTCCAATCGGTATTCAGGGAGGTGAGCGGTCATGGTGTGGGCGTGGTTGCGGATGGTGATGATGGTGGCAGTGGTCCTGCTTCCGGGCGGCTTCCCGCTGCTGCTGGCCTATGTCGCCTTGCGTACACTCCGCAGCAGTTGGCGCCGTGCCCAGGAGGAGGCCCAGACGAGGGGCCGCGTGGTGTCGCTCCGGGACGTCGTCTCCACGCTCCACTTCAAGGAGCTGGTCCGCGAGGCACGCGCCGCGCTCTGAGCGCGGATGGAACCGCTCGACGCTTCCTGCGTTGGAACTGAGACGGCCCTGACACACCTGCCCGGCTAGGGCACGGATGTCAGGGCCGTTTCATTGTGGCCTCGAGGTTCCGAGGCCGAGGCCGTCGGGATTCCGGCGGGGTGCCGGAATCCCGGCGCCGTTACTTGTCCAGCTCGTCCACCAGGGCCGTCCAGTCGTCGTCTTCCTTGGCCGTGGGCAACTGGATGACCAGGGTCCGGTCGGTGGGCTCGGACTCGCCACTCAGCGCCGCCGGCGGGGCGGGAGCCGGGGCAGGGGCCTTCTTCGCGGCGGCCTGGGCCGCGGGCTTGGCGGCTGGCTTCTTCGCCGGGGCCTGGGCCGCAGGGGCGGGCGCGATGACCTGGTTGAGCTGCGTCCTCACAGCCAGCTCGTCGTCCTCGGCCGCCGCGGGCTTGGCGGCGGCCTTGGCCGGGGTGGCCGTGGTGGCGGACTTGCTCTTGTAGCGGGCCAGCTCCAGCTCGGCGACCTTGAGGGCCTTGCTCTTCTCCTGCACGGACTGCTGCAGGCGGGCGACCTCCTGCGCCTTGATGGCGTCGCGACGCTCCAGCTCCGCCTTCTGCTTGGCGGCGAGGTCTTCCTGCTCCTTGGCGTGCCGCGCCTCCAGGTCCTTGCGCTCCTTCTGCGCGGCGGCCAGGCGGGTGGAGGCCTCGTGGGCCTTGCTCTCGGCGGCGGCCACCTTGGCGTTGAGCTCCTTCTCAGCGCGGGACCTGGCGCCCTGCGCGTTCTCCACCGCCAGCTCCAGGTCCTGGATCTTCTTCGCCCGCGCGCTCAGCTGGCCCTGCAGGTCCTTGGCCCTGGCGTCGGCCTCGGTGGCCTGCGTCTGGGCGTCCTGCGCGAACTGGGCGATGCGCTGCTCGGCCTTGGCCAGCTTCGCGGCCAGTTCGTCCGCCGCGCGCTTGGCGTCGGCACGTTCCTGGTTCGCCTGCTGGGCCTGCTGCTGGAGCCGGGCCTCGGCCTGCTGGAGCTGGCCCGCGAGGCCGTCCCGCTCGGCGGTGAGCTTCTGCTGGGCGGCGCCCGCGGCGCGCAGCTGGTCCTCGCGGCCCGCCAGCACCTTGCGGCCCTGTTCGAGCTGCTCGTTGAGACCGGCAATCTGCTGCCCCAGGCCCTCGGCCTGACGGCGGGCCTCGGTGGCCTGCGTCTGGAGCTTGGCCTCCAGGGCCTTGAGCTGCTCGGTGCGGGTGGCGACCTCGCGGTTGAGCACCTCCGCCTGACGCATCTTCTCCTGCGTCACGTGGGTGAGCTTGCGGAGTGTGTCCGACAGCTCGGTGCCCTTCTGCGTCAGGTCGTTCTGGAGGAGCTCCTCGCGGCGCTGCGACTCCTCGGTGAGCGTGTGCAGCCGCTCCTCGAGGTGGGCCCGGGTGTTCTCCGTCTGCGCCAGCGTGGCGGTGAGCTGCGTCAGCTCGGCGACGCGTGTGCCCAGCTCGTGCTTGGTGAGGGTGAGGTGCTCGCCCAGGTCCTCGCCATGGGCACGCGCCTCGGCCAGCTGGCCTTCCAGCGCGGTCTGGGTGCTCGCGGCGGCCTTCCGGCTCTCCTGGTGCGCGTGCTGCTCGCGCGCCAGCGCGTCGCGGGTGGCGGCGAGCTGGCTGTGGGTCTGCTCCAGCGTCTGACTGGTGGCCTCCAGCTCGGAGCGGAGTCCGTCACGCTCACTGGTGAGGTCACCGATGTGCGCGCTCGTCTCCGCGGCAAGCTTCTCGTGCGCGGCCCGCTCGGCCTCGTAGTTGCCCTGCGTCTCGGACAGCTCGCTGCGGAGCTGGCCAATCTGGCCGGTGAGGTCCTGCTCCAGCGCGTCCTTCGCGGCGCCCAGGTCCGCCAGCTCCGCGATGCGCTGGTCGCGCTCGCGGGTGGTGTGCGCCAGCGTGTCGCTGGTCTCCTGGAGCGCGCCGCGCGTGTCCTCCAGCGCCGCATGCGTCTGCTGGAGCGTCTGGGAGGTGGCCTCCAGCTCGCCACGCGTCTCCGCCAGCGTGCCTTCGGTGCTGGCGAGCGTGTTCTGCGTGTCGGCGAGCTGCTGCTCCGTCTGCGCCAGCGTCTGCTGCGTCTGGGC
>NZ_FNAJ01000012.1:143991-231426 GCF_900101905.1 Myxococcus virescens
CTCGGAGATGCGCTGGTCGCGCGCGGCCACGTCCCCTTGCAGGGATTCGATGGTGGACTCCCGCTGGGAGACGGTGTCCTCCAGCTGGGCCACGCGCGCGGAGAGCTGTTCGCCGGTCCGCTGCGAGTCATCGAGCTGCCGCTGCGTCTCCTCGAGCTGCGAGGTGAGCGCTTGAATCTGGCCGGTGAGGTCCGCTTCGAGCTCGGCCTTGGCGGAGCGCAGCTCCTCCAACTGACGGGAGAGGTCCGCCTCCAGCGCGTCCTTCGCCTGGGAGAGGGACTGGAGCCGGTCGTTGAGGTCCGTCTCCAGCTCGTCCTTGGCCTGTCCCAGCGCCTGGAGCTCCGCGGTCAGCTCATTCTCGCGGTCCTCCAGGTGCGTCTTGACAGCCTCGACTTCGCCTTCGAGCTCGCCGATGCGCTCCAACTGCTGCTGGATGTTGGCGTTGAGCTCCGCCTCGGTGTGCTCGTTCCGAGCGATGGTCTCCGACAGCTCGCGCTCGAGCGTGCCGAGCTTCGCGTCACGCTCCTCGATGCGCTGGGTGAGCTCGGCCTCCTGGGCGTCCTTGTCCAGCCGGAGCTGGTCGCGCTCGCCCGTGGTTCGCGCGAGGTCCGTCTCCAGGTCCGCGACCTGCTGGCTGAGCTTCGCCTCCAGCGCATCGCGCTCGGCGTTGAGCCGGTGGATTTCCGCGTCAGCCTGGGTGCCGTGCTCCTCGGCACGGGCAGCGCGGGCTTCCAGGCCGCGCACGGTGGTGTCGCGCTCCTGCTCGGTCTGCTGCAGCCGCTCCTGGAGGGCCTGGATTTCACCGTCCAGCTCGGCGAAGCGCTGGTCACGCTCGCTGATGGTGCGGTTCAGCTCGGCCTCGAAGTCGTCACCGCGCTTCGTCAGCCGCGCGATTTCGCCTTCATTCGCGAGGATGGTGTCCTGGAGCTTCTGCTCCTTGACCTCGAACTCGAGCGTGACGACGCCGAGGTGCTTCTCCAGCTTGTCGTACTCGTTGCGGCCGTGCTCCAGCTCGCCGGCGCGGCGGCTCAGCTCCTCCTCGGCGCGGGAGACTTCCCGGCGCAGGAGGTTGATGTCCTTCTCCTTGGAGGCGACGACCTCGATGAGGTCCTTCTCCGCGGAGAACTTCTGGAGGAGCAGGTCATCGACGGTGGCGCCGTGCTCGCGCTCCTTCTGGATGGTCGCCTGCTGGGCCTCGTTGAAGCGGCGCAGCAGGTCGTCCACCTGCATCTTCAGGCCCTGCAACTCCACGTCCTTCTCGTGGATGCGGTCCTCGCCGGAGAGCAGCTCGCGCTCCCGCACGTTCCAGATTTCGGAGAGGCGGGCGAGCTGGGCCTCGCGCGTCTTCAGCTCGTCGCGGAGGATCTGGATCTTGCCCTCGGGCGTGCCCATCAGCTCGCGCCGCGGTGGCGGACGCTTGAGCTGGCGGGACTCGGCGAGCAGCTCCGCCTTGCGGTCCGCGATGGACTGGAACGTGCGGTCGAGGAACGCGCGGTCCTCTTCCGTCATCGCGCTGCGGCGCTCGCGCTTGGGCAGCTTTGGCGGGCCCCCCGCGGCGGCCTTGAGCGACGGAGGCATGGGCGGCGGTGCTTCGCGCGTCCCGTTCAGCGCGGCATCCAGCGACGCGCCGGTGTCATCCGTGCCCGGAGGCACGATGCCGTGGCTCAGGGCGGCCAGCTCGCCCATCTCGAACGGGATGGCGAGGTAGCCGTCCGCGGCCTGTGGCGTCTGACGATGCTGCGCCAGTCCATCCACGCCACTCTCGGAGGAGAGCAGCAGGACCTTGAGGTTCTGACCCCACTTGCCCTTCTTGATGTTGCCGCAGAGGACGAAGCCGGACTGATCCTTCAGCTCCGCGCGGAGGACGACCAGGTCTGGCCGGCGCTTCTCCAGCTCACGCTGCGCGTCAGCCGCCGTCTCAGCCAAGGCTGTCTGGTAGCCCGCGCCCTTGAGCACGGTGGCCATGCTGAGCGCAAAATCATGCTCGCTTTCGACGATGAGGACCCGACGCTCCATGAAGCCCTTTGTCCCGGAAAAAGTGCTGTGAAAACCGGAACATCCTAGCGGGCGCTTGTGACCCTTGGAAAGTTTCCAGGAGTCGCTCGGTTGCCAGCCTCACGAGCTCTTGCCGCGGACGACGACTTCCGAACGGACTGAGGGGGCCGGATGGGCGGGGTTCGTGGGCTCGTCGCGACCGGGGAACGTCGTCGGGGGCGTGTGTCGGTCGAAGCGGATTCCGTCGGGGGGGCAGTACCCGTGTGCGAGCTGGGCGAACCACGGGTTCAGCGTCGAGGGAACGGGCTCCGGTGCGGGGCCTTCGTCGTGTGGCTCGGGGGCCACATCGGCGTCGGCTTCCTCCAGGTCGTCGTCCGATTCGATGAGCTGCGCTGCACTGGTGGCGGAAATCTCCGCTTCCTCCACCTCGTCGCTGCTGATTTCGTCCGGCTCCTCGGGTTGGGGCCGCGCGCGGGAGTGGCTGTCGTCGTCCCCCTCGTCGATGGACTGGGCTTCGTCCTCGGAGATTTCCTCGGGCTCTTCGTCCTCGCCGCCGGGGACCGAGGCCGAGGCCTTGAACGCCTGCGGGCTGACGGGTTCGAGCCGGGGGGGGCCGTCCACGGACTGGAGCCGGGGCGGACGCTGAAGGGGAACGGGCGGGGGCGCCGCCGCGCGCGGAGGCAGGGCGGGGGGCTGGGCGGATTCCGGCGGCGAGGTGCTCGGGTGGAGGGTCGGCGGCGGGCGCTCCGGTGTGCTCACGGACGCGCCTCCTCGGATGGGAGGCAGGCGCTCTGCTTCGGAGGCACCCGGGCGGGAGATGGGCGGCGGCCGTTCCGTGTTCGTGGACCGCTGCTGTGGCGTCAGTGCCGTCATCCGTCCGACGGGCGTCTCCATTCGCGCGGAGATGCTCCGGCTCGACAGCGAGGAGGGCGCGGGGACGATGGGTGTAGGGGTGGGGTACTCTTCCGGCCGGCTTGAGGAGTCGGTTCCCCGGCTGCTGGATGTGCGAGTGGGGAGGAGCTCCTGGAGCAGCTCGGTGGGCACGCGGATGATGGGCGTCGGCGCGGGTGGTTCGTCCCGCTGGCGGTCGTAGGGCGAGCGCACCACCGGCGTGTGCGAGGGGGGCTCGTAGCGCGATTCGATGACGGGGCTGCGGACGACCGGCGTCGGCGCGGGGGCTTCATCTGAGTCCCCGGCAGCTTCGCTGGTGCCCGAGTCCGTCCGGTTCAGCGCGGCGGGCGCCTTGATGATGGGCGTCGCTGATGAGGTTTCACAGGAATCCGCGCCCACGAGCGAAGGAGACCGGCCCGGAGGTGGGGGGACCCTGACGACGGGCGTCGTCGCCGAGGCCTCGTTGGCGTCCGTGCTCGCCGGGGATGAAAGGCGGCTCGATGAGGCGGTGCTTCCCTTGGCGGACATCGCTGTCGCCGAGGCTTCCTCAGTGTCGCTGCTGACGGAGAACGGCGGCCGGCCTGGAGGTGGCGGGACCTTGACGATGGGGGTTGCCCCCGAGGCTCCGCTGCCGTCGTCACTCAGCACCGAAGGCAGCCGACCTGACGACGACGGCGCCTTGACGATGGGCGTTGCCCCCGAGGCTTCGCTGCTGTCGCCACTCTGCACGGCGGAGAACCGGCCCGAGAAGGAGGGCGCCTTCACGACGGGCGTCGTCGCCGCGTGCTCGCTCGTACCGTCGCTCACCGATGAAGAGGCCTGCGCTGACGGAGCCGGCGCCTTGACGATGGGGGGCGGCGACGGGGGTTCGTCCGCGTCTTCGACCTCCGTTGCCTGAACGATGGGAAGCGCGCTTTCGGAATCGTCGTCGTCGCTCGCGTCGTGCGCGGAACCTTCCGCTGTCGCGTCGTTGCCGGGCACGCTGGACGCGGAGGCCTCGCTCTCGCGGACCGTGGTGGTCGCTGCATCGGCGGCCGCTGCGGAGCGCTCTCGCAGCGGCGCCCCCATCACCACGGGCGGCTCGATGGGATTCGTCTCGAGTTCCGTCTTGATGAGGCGCGTGTCGAGCCCCTCGTCGAGCACCTGCCCCATGACCAGCGGCAGGTCTTCGCGCGCACGCCCCGCGGCAGGCGCGTCCTTGTCCTTTCGAGGCTCCGGCGCCTTCTTGGAGACTGGTGCCGCCGTGGGGGCGGGCTCGGGAGGCAGCAGCGCCGCCAGCCGGTTCGTGGGCGTTCCCGTCACCGTGGTGGGCGCGGGCAGGTTGTCCTCGCTCGTGGTGGAGACGGGCTCCGACCGCTTCTCCAGCAGCGAGTCATACAGGTCCAGGAGCTTGCCGCGGATGAGCCCCGCGTCGAGCGCCGCCTCCGCGTGTGCCCGAGCCACCTGGCCCAGCTCCACCCGGCGCTTCACGTCGCGCGCCAGCTCGATGATGCGGTCGGCCAAGGCCTGGCTGTCGCCCGGAGGGAAGAAGACGCCCGCGCCAGCCGGGATGAGCTCCCGCGTCACAGGCAGGTCCGCCGCGATGATGGGGCGGCCCGCCGCGCAGTACTCCGACACCTTCGCCAGCGGCCCACCCTGAACGCGATTGCGCTCCACGTCATCCATGGGCAGCACGCCCAAGTCCGCGAGCGCGAGCACCTTGGCCAGGTCATCGTGGTGCACCGGGGGTTGGAACTCCACCCGGTCGCCCAGGCCCAGCTCCTTCACCAGGTCATCCAGGTGCGGCTGCCAGTCCGCGTGGCGCGCGCCCACCACCGTGAGGCGCACCTCTTCCTTCCGGGCCGCCACCTCCACCGCGCGCAGCAGCGTGGACAGGCCCTGCCACCCCACCTGGCTGCCCAGGTACATCATCCGGAGCGGTTCGCCGTCCGGGGCGCCCAGCACCTCGGGCGTGAAGGGCTGGAGGTCCACCGGCGCGGGCAGCACCCGGACCTGCTCCTCACTGGCGCCGAGCGACTGGATGTACGCGCGCGTCGTCTCCGAGCCGGTGACGACGAGGTCCGCGTTCATCAGGCAGAACAGCTCCTGCCTGCGAATCTTCGACAGGAAGCGCCGGTCCCCCTCCGTCTGCGGGTGGGTGTACCGCAGCTCCTGCGAGGGGAACGTCTGGGCCTCGTAGATGAGCCGGTACCCGTAGTCTCCCTTTAGCTCGCACAATGCGTATCCGCCGAAGGGGTCCGTGAAGTGGGCGAGCGCGTAGTCCTCGCTTTCGAGCTGCCGGCGCACGGCCCGCTCGAAGGCCTGGATGCGCGAAGCGAGGTCCCCCGAGCCTACCGGGACGCGCAGCAGCCGGGCGCCCTGGTACTTCTCGATGTGGGAGTGGTCAGGCGTCTTCGCCGACAGCACCACCACGGAGAAGCGGTCCGGCAACGCCTTCAAGTATTCGGTCAAACGCCGGGATGAACCCGACGGACCGGGGATGACGTCGAAACTGCACAGGAGCAGTCTGGGCAGGTCGCTCAAGCGTGGGCAGGATACCTAGCCGCCCCCTGAGTGTCATCGGGTGATGAAACGAGAAAGGGGGTCGGGCGAAGAACACATGTAATGCTGGCACGTTGACCCTCTACGACCAGCGACCTAAAGGCCGGCTTTGCCTATGGAAGACCTCAAGAGCGTGACGGTCAGCTACCTCAGGGAGTTGGCACGGAAGCACCTGGGGAGCGGCTACAGTCGTATGAAAAAAGAGGAGCTGCTCGCAGCCCTGGCCGCCTATGTCCCCGCCCTGGCGAAGCTCGCCCGGTTGGCGGGCATCCGAGTGCTTCCCAAGCGCTCGGCCGCGAAACCCGCTGCATCGCCTGCCCGGGCCCCCGCCCCCAGGAAGGCCAAGGCGCCCACCCCTGACGCCGCGAAGGCGCCTCGGACGTCGAGGACCCCGGCCGCCGCGAAGCCCAAGGCCGGCGGCGCGCGAGACCAGGGCAGGGTATCCGCGCCCAAGCGGGTGGCCGCCAAGCGGGCCTCCGAGAAGCCCGGGAGCAAGCCGACGGTCAAGCCCGCGAAGGTGGTCACGTTCCCGCCCAAGCCCCGAGTGGAACGGCCGCGTGAGCCGGTGACGCCCGTCATGCCTTCCGTCACGAGGCCGCTCGTTCCAGCGCCGGAACCGGTGCCGCGGCCCGTCACACGGCCCGCGCCCGTGCAAAAGCCCGCGGAGCCCGTGGAGGAGGGCTTCTTCGTGGCGCGCGTGGCTGGCGAGGAGGAGGCGCGCAGCCACCATCTGGTGGAGCGCACGCCGGTTTCGCCGCCGCCCCCCGTGGATGCCGAGGGATTGGGTGAGCTGCCGGAGGGGTATCAGGACGACGCCGTCCTCCTGTTGCCCAGGGACCCGCACACGCTCTTCGTGTCCTGGGACTTCAGCCTGGGGGCCCTGCTGCGGGCGCAGGATGCGCTGGAGGCGCCGCGTACCGTGCTTCGTGTGTTCGGTGATGAACAGATGGAGCGGGAGTTGGACTTCGCGGTGGAGGCTCGCGGCTTCTACATCCAAGGGTTGCCGTCGGGGCGGACGTATCGCGTGGAGGCGCACTTCGTCGGCCGTGATGGGCGGAGCTGCCGCATCGGTGCTTCGAGCAACCGCGTGATGCTGCCTCCCGCGGGCGTCTCCACGGATTTGACGGTGCGTTTCCTTCGAGTTCCTCCGCTCGAGGCGGCGCTTCCCGCGGCGGTCGTGGAAGCGCCGCCACCGGAAGAGGAGCGCGAGTACGTGTCGTGGCGCCGGGTGAACCTGCCGGGCAGTGGTGGCGTGCTGGATGTGCCGGAAGTCCACAGGGAGCGTCGTGGCAGGGACATAACGGAGGCGCACCTGGAGGGCCCCGCGCGAGCGCCGGGCGCTTCGGACCAGCGGTACGTGGAGTCGGTGGAGCGCGTGCCCGGGGCTTCGGACCTACGGTACGTGGACTCGGTGGAGCGCGTGCCTGGGGCTTCGGACCAGCGCTATCTGTCGGTCGCGGCGCAGCGGAATGCGCGCGAGGTGCGTGGCCCCGTGACTGCTCCCGTGTCGCACTACCTGGAGACCCTGGGCCGTGCACCGGGGGCTTCGGATATGCGTTATGCGGGAGGGGACGCTCGCGAGGCGGGGAGGGGGCAAGGGCCCCGTGCGTATCTGGATGTGAGGGGCGTCCCGGGGGCATCCGACCTGCGCTACGCGGAAGGCGGCGCGGCACGCCAGGCAGGCCGTGACACGTCACCGCACCGCTACCTGGACGTGAAGGGCATCCCGGGGGCATCGGACCTGCGCTACGCGGAAGGCGGTGCGACTCGCTCGCCGGTCAGCGGCGCTTCGCCTTATCGCTACCTGGACGTGAAGGGCATTCCGGGTGCGTCGGACCTCCGCTATGCGGAAGGTGCGGCGACTTCGCATCCGCATCACCTGGACGTAAGCCGCATTCCGGGAGCGTCGGACCTGCGCTACCTGGAGTCGCCGCCCCGCGCGCCGGGCGCATCGGAGCAGCGCTACCTGGAGTCATCTCCGCAGCGGGCAGGCGCCTCGGAGCGTCGTTACCTGGAGTCATCTCCGCAGCGGGCAGGCGCCTCGGAGCGTCGTTACCTGGACGCCCCGGAGCGGGCGTCGGGTGCATCGGAGCGTCGCCACCTGGATTCCCCTCCGCAGGGGACAGGCGCCTCGGGTCGAAGCTTCCTCGGTGCTCCGACTCAACCGTCGGGCGCCGCCGATACGTCGGCACACACAGAAACCGGAACCACCGCGAAGGATGCTCACGGCGCCGGTACTCATCCCCCCTCGGTCGAGGAGGAGCACCGCTACTTCGAGGCCCCGCCACGTTCATCCGGCGCCACGGTTCCGGGCAGCGACGCCAGGGCGCGGGGAGACGCCGACGCGGAGGAGGACCACCGCTACTTCGAAGTGCCGCGGTCCCGTGCGGAGGGCGCGGCGCATCGCCGCACGGCGTCTCCTTCCTCCTTCGAGGCCCGCGAGGGCCACGCCACCCACGACGCGGCGGAGCCGCCTCCCCGGAAGCCGCCGTCGGACGACGGCCGCTCCTGAAAACCCGCACGGAGACATTGAACGACCATGAGTCTGGGCTCCCTCGCGCTGGTGCTCCACGCGCACCTTCCCTTCGTTCGGCACCCCGAGCATGAGGACTTCCTCGAGGAGGACTGGCTCTACGAGGCCATCTCCGAGACGTACCTCCCGCTGCTCCAGGTCTTCGACGGACTGGCGGAGGACGGCGTCCCGTTCCGCCTGGCGATGACGCTGTCTCCGACGCTCGTCTCCATGCTGCGCGACGAGCTGCTGATGAGCCGCTACGCACGGCGGCTGGACCTGCTCTGCGAACTGGGCGCGAGAGAGGTGCATCGGACGCGAGATGACGCCACCTTCGGCCCCATTGCCCGCTTCTACCGGGACCACTTCGAGTCCCTGCGCCGCGCGTTCCATGACCGCTACAAGCGCGACCTCGTCGCCGCGTTCCGGCGGCTCCAGGACGCGGGCTACCTGGACATCCTCACCTGCAACGCGACACACGGTTTCCTGCCGTTGATGCAGCAGGTGCCCGAAGCCGTCCGTGCCCAGGTGACGGTGGCCGCGAACCACTACCGCCAGCACTTCGGCAGGGACCCCGCCGGCATCTGGCTCGCCGAGTGCGGCTACTACCCGGGCCTGGAGCGCCTGCTGGCCAGCGAGCGCATTCGTTACTTCTTCGTCGACACGCACGGCCTGACGGACGCCGTGCCCCGACCCCTGCATGGCCCCTACGCACCCGTCTTCACCGAGGCGGGCGTCGCCGCGTATGCCCGAGACCCGGAGAGCAGCCAGCAGGTGTGGAGCACCGAGCACGGCTACCCGGGCGACCCGGACTACCGCGAGTTCTACCGGGACATCGGCTGGGACCTGGACCTGGACTACATCCGCCCGTTCATCCAGCCCACCGGCGAGCGCAAGAACACCGGCTTCAAGTACTTCCGCATCACCGGGAAGACGAACGAGAAGCGCCCGTACGATCCGCTCGCCGCGCGTGAGCGGGCCTCGGTGCATGCGGGCAACTTCCTCTTCAACCGCCAACGGCAGATTGAAGACCTGGCCTCGCGCCTGGGCGGCAGGGCGCCGGTGGTCGTCGCGCCCTATGACGCCGAGCTCTTCGGCCACTGGTGGTTCGAGGGGCCCCAGTTCCTCGACTTCCTCATCCGCAAGGTCGCGTATGACCAGAAGACGTTCCGGCTGGTGACGCCGTTGGATGACCTGCGGGAGCACCCGGAGAATCAGGTGGCGACGCCGCCGCTGTCCTCGTGGGGCGCGGGCGGATACGCCAACATGTGGCTCGACGGCAGCAATGATTGGATCTACCGCCACCTCAACCACTGCGCGAAGCAGATGGTGGCGCTGGCGCGGGACTTCCCGGATGCCGGTGAGCTGCAACGTCGCGCGCTCAATCAGGCGGCCAGGGAGCTGCTGCTCGCCCAGTCCTCCGACTGGGCCTTCATCATGAAGACGGGCACCATGGTGGAGTACGCCCAGCGCCGCACGCGCGAGCACATCCTGCGCTTCCAGCGCCTGCACGAGCAGCTGCGCGGCGGCAGTCTGGACGAGGGCTGGCTCTCTCTCGTGGAGGGGCGGGACAACCTCTATCCAGAGCTGGACTACCGCCTCTATCTGCCTGCCTGAGGCCAGAGGGGAGCAGGGTGGGGTGATGTGTCCTCCTGTCGCCACGACAGACGGTTTGGCTTGCGGGGCAGGTTTTCGGCTTTAGCTTGGTCTGCATATGAACCGTTCGACCGTCTCGTTCCGGAAGGCGCTCGTCGCCGCGCTCCTGGTCGCGTTGCCTCCCGCTGTTGCTGTCTCGCAGGCGCCAAAGTCGCCGCCCGCGGCCACCCAGCCGGGCGCCGGGAACGTCCTCCAGCCCGCGACACGGGAGGCCCAGGCGCTTCCGTCGCTGGCGCCGCTGGTGGAGTCGGTGAAGTCGGCGGTGGTCAACGTGGACGTGCAGGCCCGAGGGGGCGGCGTTCCGCGGGGGATGGAGGACAACCCGCTCTTCGAGCGCTTCTTCGGTGGAGGCCGCGAGGGCGGCCGTCAGCGCCGCGAGCCGCTGCGCCAAGGGGCAGGGTCCGGCTTCATCATCGACCCGAAGGGCGTCGTCCTCACCAACAACCACGTGGTGGAGGATGCCGTCAGCATCACCATCCGCCTGGATGACGGACGCAGCTTCAGCGGCGAAGTGGTGGGGCGGGACCCGCTCACGGACGTGGCGCTCGTGCGGCTCAAGGAGAAGGTGGAGAACCTGCCCACCGTGAAGCTGGGCGACTCGGATGCGCTGCGCGTGGGTGACTGGGTGGTGGCCATTGGCAACCCCTTCGGTCTGGCCTCCAGCGTCAGCCTGGGCATCGTCTCCGCGCGGGCGCGTGAGATTGGCGCCAGCCAGTACGACGAGTTCCTCCAGACGGACGCGGCCATCAACCCGGGCAACTCGGGCGGCCCGCTCTTCAACATGAAGGGCGAAGTGGTGGGCATCAACACCGCCATCGTCGGTGGTGGCTCCGGCATCGGCTTCGCGGTGCCCAGCAATCTCATCGGTTCACTGCTGCCGCAGCTGGAGAAGGAGGGCGCCGTCACGCGCGCATGGCTGGGCGTGGGCATCCAGGACTTGACGCGGGACCTGGCCAGCGCGCTCAAGCTCTCCGTGAATCAAGGCGCCATCCTCACGCAGGTGATGCCGTCTTCTCCCGCGGCGAAGGCGGGCCTGAAGCAGGACGACGTCGTCACCGCCATCGACGGCCGGACCGTCACCTCCAGCGGCGAGCTGACGCGCACCGTGGCGCTCAAGCGTCCCGGAAGCACCTCCACGTTGACGCTCTACCGCGACGGCAAGAAGCAGGACGTGAAGGTGACGCTCGGCACGCGGCCGGACCTGGAGGGCGTGGCCTCGGCGAAGCAGCGGCCGGAGGACCAGCAGGAGAGCTCCCGGCGCGTGGGCGTCAGCCTCCAGAACCTGGATGCGCGCACCGCGCAGCAGGCCGGCTTCACGGACAGCAGCGGCGCGCTCATCACCGATGTGGTGCCCGGCTCGCCCGCGGACCGCGCGCAGTTGGAGCCCGGCATGGTCGTCATCGAGGCCAACCGCAAGAAGGTGGAGAACGCGGACGCCCTGGCCCGCATCATCAAGGGCGCCGCGTCCGGGAGCACCTTGCTGCTGCGCGTGACGGCGCCGGGCGGGGCTCGCAACCTGCGCGCCCTGCGGGTGCCGTGAGTCCGGAGCGTGGGAGCGGCGGATGAGCGTCAACTACGTCGCGCTTGGAGACAGCACGGCCGTGGGCGTAGGGGCGGCGCGAGGAGGGGGCTATCCCGAGCGCCTCGCCTCCCGGCTGCGCGCTGCTGGCCTGCCCGTGGGCCTCACCAACCTGGGGCAGAGCGGCGCGCGCATCCGTGACGTCTTCACGGGACAGGTGAAGCGCGCCGTGGCCGCGCAGCCCACACTGGTGACGCTGGGCATCGGGACGAATGACCTCTGGCGCGGCACGCCCGTGGAGGACTTCCAGGACGACCTGGACCGCATCGCGCGAAGGTTGAAGCAGACCGGGGCGCCGCTGGTGGTGGTGAACCTCGCGGACCTGGCGCTGGCTCCGGTGGCGCGGCTGGTGCCCGCGGCGCTGTACGAAGGCCGCATCGAGCCCTTCAACGCCGCCATCGCGGAGGTGGCCCGGGTGCACGGCATGCACCACGTGGACCTCTTCGCGGCGAGCAAGGACATGATTCCCAGGAGCCCCCACTTCTTCTCGGACGACGGCTTCCATCCGTCGGCCGATGGCTATGAGGAGTGGGCGGACCTGCTGCTGCCCACGGCGCAGACGCTCGTGAGCCGCTGAGCGCCTATGCCTTGGCCACGCCACCCGGAGGCTTGGGAGCGGCAGTCACGGCGGGAGGCTCGGCCGTGGGCGTGTGCGGGCCCCGCTCGCGGCCCGGGTGCAGCTCCATGCCGGCCTCGTACTGGGTGGTGCGGTTCCGGCCGGTGCGCTTGCTGAAATAGAGCGCCGCGTCCGCGCAGTCCACCAGCTCTTCCTGGGCGGAGGCGTCGGAGGGGAAGTGCGACGCGCCAATGGACACCGTGACGTGGTTGCCCGGCAGGCCCGGCTGGACCAACTCCACGGATTCCGCCACGGCGCGGCGCAGCTTCTCCGCGACCTCCATGGCCTCCGCCTTGTTCGTCTGGGGCAGGAGGATGACGAACTCCTCGCCGCCGTAGCGCGCCAGTGTGTCCACCTTGCGCACGCGCAGCCGCAGCACGTCGCACACCCGGCGCAGCGTTTCGTCACCCACGCGGTGGCCGGCCAGGTCGTTGATGCGCTTGAAGTGGTCCACGTCCACCATGAGCAGCGCCAGCGGGGTGCCGAAGCGGTTCGAACGCGCCAGCTCCAGCTCCATGCGCTGGAAGAGGTGGCGGCGGTTGGGCACGCCGGTGAGCGGGTCCGTCATGGTGAGCTTCACCGTCTCCGCGTGCAGCCGGGCGTTCTTCACCGCCGTGGCCACCACGTCCGCCACCGCGTTGAGCAGCTCGATTTCCTCCGCGGAGAAGCTGGCCACCTCGGGGCGCTGGAAGTTCATCACGCCCAGCAGCGTCTCCATGTGCACCATGGGCGCCGCCAGCAGCGCGCCGCTGTTCAGCCCGCCCTTCACCAGGTCCGGCTTGGCGAACACGCTGGAGCGGTCCGACGTGTCCGGCAGGTACACGGACTTGCGCGTCTCCGCCGCGCGCCCGCAGGCGCCTTCGCCCAGCGCGAAGGTGAGGCCCTCCGCGCCGCGGCCCTCCGGCCAGGCGTGCTTGATTTCCAGCAGGCCCTCCGGGTTCATCAACATGATGGAGAACTCGGGGATGCGCAGCCGCTCGGTCACCAGCCGGGTGACGGCGTCCAGCAGCTCATCCAGCTCCAGCGTGGCGTTGAGCGAGCGCGCCACGTCGAAGAGCAGCGACAGCTCCTTGAGGCGGTCCTCCAGCTCGTCCTTGAGGGCCAGCTTCTCCTTCACCAGCTCCAGGTCGCGGTGGGTGTCGATCTCCTCCGCCTTCATGGAGGTGAGCCGCGCCAGCATCTGGTTGAAGGCCGCGCCCAACTGCGCGAGCTCGTCGGTGCCTCGCGCCTCCGCGCGCACCAGCAGGTCGCCCGCCTCCGCGCGCCGCATGGCCACGCTCAGCTTGCGCAGCGGGCGGGTGAGGACGAAGTGCAGCGCCAGCCCGGTGATGAGCGCCAGCAGCACCACGAACAGGCCCATGGAGCCGAGCGCCGCGCCGAACACGGACGACAGCTGCTGGTGCAGCGCCGGCTCCGCCATGCGCAGCTGCAGGATGCTGGCGCCCGGCACGTCGCCGGAGGTGTGGCAGCCGGCGCACTCGGGCCCGCCGAGGGGACGGATGACCTCCGTCATCTGCGCCACCGAGCGCGCCCGCTCCGGGCCAGGGGCCGTCAGCCGCGCGGCCTCCGGGTGCGTCGTGCCTTCTTCACCCGAGCGGCGGGACCAGAGGATGCGCCCATCCGGCGTCAGCACCCGGACGTCCTCCACCGAGCGGAAGAGCCGGGTGTCGGAGCGCATCACCTCCGTCACCGCGCCATGGGCCGGAGCCCCGCGCGCCTGCGGGAGGGTGAAGGTGGATGCGACGAACTCCGCCAGCGCCAGCGACTCCACCTGGGTGGCGTCCTGGACCGCGACCCGCGCCTCACGCCAGAAGTGGCCGACGCCCAGCAGCGCCACGAGCAACCCGGGCAGGGCGATGCTCCACAGCAGCTTGCGACCAACGGTGTCGGGACCCAGGGGCATACGGGTGCTCGCGGCTCTCGAGCGCGGAGTTTCGGACGGGTTTCACGGAGTTGGGACGGTCCATGAATTGTCAGGTGGCTGACGCTACCTGTCAAACGAAGCGGTGAAATCATCCTACGATTGCGCTGACGCTGGATCACCTCCTGGTGCATCAATCAGGTGGATTCCTGGAGATTCCATGGCGACCGAGTTTCTCACCTCCGCGCTGTTGCCGGTGCCACACGGCTTCACCACCCGCGCTGGCGGTTGTTCGGAGGGGCCCTACGCGTCACTCAACCTGGGTTTCTCCGTGGGCGACGAGCGGGCGCGCGTGGAGGAGAACCACCGCCGCCTTGCACAGGCCGCTGGCGCGCCGCTCGAAGCGCTGAGCCGCGTGTCGCAGGTGCACGGTGATCGCGTGGTGGAGGCCCGGAGCGGGGAGGGGGCCCAGGGGCTGCGCCCCACGGAGGGCGAGGCGGACGGACTGTGGACGCAGGCACCCGGAAGCTGGGTGGCGGTGGGCACGGCGGACTGCGTGCCGGTGCTGCTGGTGGACCCGGATGGCCGTAGCGTGGCGGCGGTGCACTCCGGCTGGCGGGGGACGGACGCGGACATCAGCGCGCGCGCCGTGGAGGTGCTGGTGGCGCGCGGTGCGAGGCCGGAGCGGCTGCTGGCGGCGGTGGGGCCGTCAATCCAGGTCTGTTGCTACGAGGTGTCGGAGGAGCTGGCGCAGCGCTTCAGCGCGCGCTTCGGGGAGGAAGTGGTGCGGTGGGTGGAAGGCAAGCCGCGGCTGGACCTGGCCCGCGCGGTGCGTCAGACGTTGGTGGGGGCGGGGCTCAAGCGGGCCCACGTCGATGTACTACAGGCCTGTACGGCGTGTGATCCCACGCGCTTCTTCTCCCACCGGCGGGACGCGGGGCGGACGGGGCGGCACCTCAATTACGTGGTACACCGCTTCTAGCCTCCCCGTGTGGGGGGCCGATTTCTTGACGCTCTCCGACGGGCCTTCCTATCCTCGGGGAGACCCCTCTGCTGAAAAAGGCCCGTGCCCGCGCGCTCCGTCATCTTCCGTCTGCTCGCCGCCGCGCCCCTGTGTGCGCTGGGCGCTTGCGCCACCACCGCTTCCTCGGAGGCGGAGGTGAGTGCGCTGCGCTCCGAGCTGCGCACGCTGCGCGCGTCCCAGGAGCGGCTGGTGGAGCGGGTGGCCCGGTTGGAGGCGCACGACGCCGTGTCGCGCGCGGGGGCTTCGAGTGAGAGCCCGTCAGCGCGGCCCATTCCGGTGAAGGTGGAGGCGTCCGCGCAGGAGTCGCTGGGCGCCACGCCGGAGCTGGCGGTGGTGAAGCTCAAGCCGCGCCATGAGCCCGCGCCGAAGCTGCCCACCGCCGTGGCGGTGATGGAGCCGGACGACGAGCAGATGGAGATGTTCATCAGCCCCGCGCCAGACGAAGGGTCCGGCGCGTCGGCGAGCGCCGCGTCGGCCGCGACCATGATGGCGTCGAACGAGGACGCGGGGGCGCAGCAGGACCCCGACGTGCTCGACGCGGAGTTCGACAAGGCCGTGAACATGCTGCGCACCGGCAACGTGGAGGGCGGGGTGGAGAAGCTGCGCCGCTTCGCCGATGAGAACCCGCGTCACCCGCGCGCCGACAACGCGCTCTATTTCAGCGGGTTGGGCCAGATTGGCCTCAACGAGTTCAAGGGAGCCGCGAAGACGTTCGAGCGGCTCATCGACAAGTATCCCGCCGGGGACGCCATGCTGGACGGCATGCTCCGGCTCGCCGAGTGCCGGATGCGGCTCAACCAGTCCGCGGATGCCAAGGTGCTCTACACCCGCGTCGTCACCCAGTTCCCGGGGACGGCGGCTGCTACCCAGGCGGAACAGCGGCTCGCCGCGATCCCCCAGTGATGCTTCTTTCGAAAGGACGTCCCGCGATGCGCTCCCGGATTCTCACCTCGCTGATGTTGAGCCTCGCCGTCGCGCCCACCGCGTACGCCCAGCAGGAGAACGAGGAAGAGCAGGACACGGGCGGTGAGATGGGCGGCGCCGAGGTGATGGACGAGGCGCCCGATTCCGCGCCGCCGACCTCCGTCACCCTTCCGCCCGGCGCGCCCCGGGGCCGTGAGAGCGCTCCCGGTGAGGTCCACTCCGTGGAGTCCGGTGACACGCTGTGGGACTTGTCCCAGCGTTACCTGGGCAGCCCCTGGTACTGGCCCAAGGTCTGGTCCTACAACCCGGAGATCGCCAACCCGCACTGGATCTACCCCGGCAACCAGGTGCGCTTCTTCGCCGCGGGCGAGGAGGTCCCCACCCAGGTGACGGAGATGGTGGTCGACGAGGGCGACGTGACGGCCCCCATGGAGATGACCTCCAACGACCAGGTCACCGTGACGGGCAAGATTGGCGTCGACCTGGCCAACTCCGTCCCCGTGACGACGCAGGGCTTCGTCACCCAGCGCGAACTGGACGAGGCCGGCCGCATCGAGGGCTCGCCCTCCAACGCGGTGATGCTCTCCTTCCCGGACAGCGTCTACGTGCGCTTCAAGCGGAAGGGTGACGTGAAGGTGGGGGACCGCTACGTCGTCTACCACACCACCCAGGCCGTGAAGCACCCGGTGACCGGGCGCCCGCTGGGCTTCCTCACCGACTTCGTGGGCACCCTGCGCGTGCAGCGCGTGGGCGACGGCATCGTCACCGCGCAGATCATGGACACGTGGGACGGCATCGAGCGTGGCGACCTGGTGGGCCCCGTGGGTGAGCGCCTCACCGAGCGCGTGGCGCCGAAGCCGAACGCGAAGCAGGTGGACGGCACCGTCATCACCGCGCTGGTGCCGTACCTCACGGTGCTGGGTGAGAACCACAGCATCGTCGTGGACAAGGGCAGCGCGGATGGCGTGGAGCTGGGCAACACCTTCACCATCCTCCGCAAGGGGGACCCGTCCCGCCACGTGCTGGGCCACGACGTGCGCAAGCCGTCCAAGGAGGAGCAGTCCTTCCCCTGGCGGAACATCGGCGCGTGCATGGTGACCGAGGTCAAGGAGCGGACCTCCAACTGCCTCATGACCCGCTCCCTGGAGGAGCTGGTCCCCGGCGACCGCGCCCACATGGCCGCGGGCTCGTCGCCCTCGGCCAGCCGCTGAGCGGCGCGGCAGGAAAAATGCAATGGGCCCCTCGGATGGAGGGGCTGAGTCCTTGACCGGTGGCGGTCCGGTGTTTATGTGTCGCGCCCCTCCCAGCGGCCCCACCTTCTATATAGGTGGGTATCGAGCGGGGGACGGGTATGGCGGACGCTGAGACGGACATCCTCACGGCGGAGCAGCAGGCATGCCTCGCGCTCTGGGCCGTTCCCGGCCTGGGGCCGAGGACGCTGGCCGCCCTGCGCGCGTTCGCGGACGGAAGCCTCGCGCCGCTCGCCGCGACTCCGGTGCGAGACTGGGTGTCCCAGGCGCCGGTTTCCTCACAGGTTCGTCGCAAGCTCGCCTCCGTAGAGCACCTGGCGCCGGTGGCATGGCGGGTGTGGGAAGCCTGCCGGGCGTCCGGCATGAAGGTGGCGTTCCAGGGGCAGGCGGCCTATCCAGAGCGGCTGGCGGAGGTGGAGGATGCGCCGCCGGTGCTCTTCTACCGGGGCGTGCCGGGGCTGCCGCGGCGCCGGCTGGCCATGGTAGGCAGCCGTCATCCGGATCAGGGCTTCCTGCCGTTCGCGCGGCGCTTCGCCCGGCAGGTGGCGGCGTCGGGGGTGGGGGTGGTGTCAGGGGCGGCGGCGGGGGTGGACCGGGCCTGTCACTGGGGCGCGCTGGATGAGGGGGGAGAGACGTGGGCCTTCCTGGGGTCCGCCCTGGATGCACTCGACACGGCGCAAGCCCGCCTGCTTCCTCATTTCCTGGACCGAGGGGGCGTGTTCTTCAGCGAGCTGCCTCCCGGCGTCCGGGCGAGCACCACGACGTTTCCCCGGCGCAACCGGCTCATCTCCGGGGCATCCGACGCAGTCTTGGTGCTGAGGGCGGGGAAGGATTCGGGGAGCTTGTACACGGCGGAGGCGGGGCGGGCGCAGGGGCGTCCGGTGTTCGCGATGCCCGGTGACGTACGCCAGGAGGAGGCGGCCGGCTGCAACGCATTGCTGCGGGACGGGGAGGCGGCGGTTTGCCTGGGCCCGGATGATGTGTGGAGGGTGCTGAAAGTCGACCCTCTGGCGGCGGTTCCTCCTGGGACGATGGGCTCATGGGAGGACCTCTCCGCGGAAGCGAAGGGGGCCTTCGCGATGTTGGACCGGGTTCCCCGGAGCTTCGACGAGGTGCTGGTCGGCAGCACCTTCTCACCGGCGGCGCTCGCCAGCGCGCTGGTGGAGTTGGAATTGACGGGACTGGTCATCCAGCACCCCGGAAGGCTGTACGAGAGAATCTAGGTAGGAGAGTCATGGCCACGCGGACGAAGAAGAAGGTGGAAGAGACTGAGGCGGCCGAGGAGAAGGCGCCCGCCAAGAAGGCCGCCGCCAAGAAGGCCGCCAAGAAGAAGCCTGCGGCCAAGAAGAAGACCGCCGCCAAGAAGACGGCGGCCCGCCGCCGCACCAAGAAGGGCGACGAGGACGAGCTCCCCACCGTGGAAGCAGACGCGGAGGAGGAGGCCACGCCCCGTGGCAAGGGCCCGCACTACCTGGTCGTCGTGGAGTCCCCCGCCAAGGCGAAGACCATCAAGAAGTACCTGGGCTCCGGCTACACGGTGAAGGCCTCCGTGGGCCACGTGAAGGACTTGCCCAAGAGCAAGATGGGCGTCGACGTGGAGCACGACTTCCAGCCCGAGTACACGGTCATCAAGGGCAAGGAGAAGGTCCTCAACGAGCTCAAGAAGATGGCGAAGTCGGCCGACCGCGTCTTCCTGGCCACGGACCCCGACCGCGAGGGCGAGGCCATTGCGTGGCACATCAAGGAGGAGCTGGCGCATCCCGACGCGCTCCGGGTGACCTTCAACGAAATCACCAAGAAGGCCATCCAGGAGGCCATCGCGCAGCCGCGCCAGCTCAACCAGGACAACTACGATTCGCAGCAGACGCGCCGCATCCTCGACCGGCTGGTGGGGTATCAAATCTCCCCGCTGCTCTGGAAGAAGGTGCGCCGTGGCTTGTCCGCCGGCCGCGTGCAGTCCGTGGCGGTGCGCCTCATCGTGGAGCGCGAGGACGAAATCAAGGCCTTCGTTCCCGTGGAGTACTGGACGCTGGACGCGCTGCTGGAGGGCCCCTCCGGCCCGCCGCCGTTCAAGGCCAAGCTGTCCAAGGTGGACGGCAAGAAGGTGGAGCTGAAGGACCGCGCCATCACCGAGGGCCTGGTCGCCGAGCTCCAGACGGCCAGCTTCTCGGTGGCCAAGGTGGACCGCCGCGAGCGCCGCCGCAACGCGCCCGCGCCCTTCATCACCTCCAAGCTCCAGCAGGAGGCGGCCAACCGGCTGTCCTTTACCGCAAAGAAGACGATGACGCTGGCGCAGCGCCTCTACGAAGGCGTGCCGCTGGGTGACGAGGGCCAGACGGCGCTCATCACGTACATGCGTACGGACTCCACCCGTCTGTCCGACGACGCGGTGAAGCAGGTGCGCGAGTTCATCGACGGCAAGTACGGCAAGGACTTCCTGCCCGACGAGCCCATGGTGTACCGCACCAAGAAGAGCGCCCAGGACGCGCACGAGGCCATCCGGCCCACGTCGCTGGAGTACCCGCCGGAGCGGGTGAAGCCCTTCTTCGAGGCGATGGGCGAGGAGGACATGTACCGCCTCTACGAGCTCATCTGGAACCGCTTCGTCGCGTGTCAGATGAAGCCCGCCGTCTATGACCAGACCAGCGCGGACATCGCCGCGGGCCGGGCCACCTTCCGCGCCTCCGGCAGCACGCTGAAGTTCGCCGGCTACCTGGCGGTCTACGGTGCCGGCCTGACGCCGGAGGAAGAGGCGGAGAAGGAGAAGGCCAAGGCCGCCGGCGACGAGAACGCCGAGGGCGCCGACGCCGTGGGCGAATTGCCGGTGCTCAACGACGGAGACGCGCTGAACCTCCAGAAGCTGCTCCACGAGCAGCACTTCACCCAGCCGCCCCCGCGCTTCAGCGAGGCCACGCTGGTGAAGGAGCTGGAAGAGCGCGGCATCGGCCGCCCGTCCACCTACGCCGCCATTCTCTCCACCATCCAGGACAAGAAGTACGTGGAGAAGCTGGAGGGCCGCTTCCGGCCCACGGACCTGGGGAACATGACCAACGAGATGCTGGTCAAGCACTTCCCCCACGAGCTGGACGTCACCTTCACGGCGACGATGGAGGAGAAGCTCGACCAGATCTCCGAGGGCGGCGCCAACTGGAAGTCCGTGCTGCACGACTTCTACGGGCCCTTCAAGGAGACGCTCGAGAAGGCCGAAGCGGAGATGCGCGACGTCAAGCGGGAGGAGATCAAGACGGACATCCCCTGCGAGAAGTGCGGCAACCTCTTCGTCATCAAGTTCGGGAAGATGGGGCACTTCCTCGCGTGCTCGAACTACCCGGACTGCAAGAACACGAAGGACTTCAAGCGGGACGCCGAGGGCAAGATCGTCATGGTGGAGGAGGAGACCACCGACGAGGTGTGCGAGAAGTGCACCAAGCCCATGGTCATCAAGCGGGGCCGCTTCGGGCGCTTCCTGGCCTGTTCCGGCTACCCGGACTGCAAGACGTCCAAGCCCATCTCCATTGGCGTGGCGTGCCCGGAGTGCAAGGAGGGCTACCTGACGGAGCGCCGCAGCGGCCGCGGAAAGATCTTCTTCGGTTGCAACCGCTACCCGGATTGCAAGTTCGCCGCCTGGGACCGGCCGCTGGCCGAGCCGTGTCCCACCTGCGCGTCCCCCTACCTGCTCCAGAAGTTCTCCAAGCGGGACGGCCCGTACGTGGCGTGCCCCAACAAGGAGTGCGACTACCGGCGCGAAATCACCGAGCAGCCCGGGGGCCCGGGTGGGTCACCCGAAGCCTCCTCGGCTGCTTGAAAGCCCAGTAGTTACATGGGCATGGCCCGCCCTCGGCTTGACAGCCTTGGCGGGCCCGCCCTAGAAGTCCAGGCTGCTCCCTCCCCGGGAACGTCGAACGGGTGCCCGCCGCCGGATGGGCGCGCCCCGGGGGGCGGGCGTCGAAAGGACTCTGGGCGCAATGATTCCCTCGGTAAGCGAGCTGCTGCTGGACGTGACCTTCGCGGCCACGGAAGGGGGCAAGCTGGGCGTCACGGACTCCGTCATCAAGTTCTTCAAGGATGGCGGACCGTTCATGTTCGTGAACCTGTTCTGGCTGGCGTGCTCGCTGGCGGTCGCGCTGGAGCGCATCGTCACCCTGGTGTTCCGCTACAACCTCAACGCGCCGCCCTTCATGGAGCAGATTGCCAAGCTGGTGCGCAGCGGCAACCTGGACCGCGCCGTGAAGGTGTGCGCCATGGCGCCCAACGCGCCGCTGGCCAAGGTGGTCCGTGCGGGCCTGGTGAACGCCAACCGCGGTGAGATTGAGGTCTCCAAGGCGGTGGAAGAGGCCATCGTCGAGCACAGCCCGAACGTGTCCAAGCGCATCCCCTGGCTGTGGTCCCTGGCGAACATCGCCACGTTGGTGGGGCTGGTGGGCACCATCTTCGGCCTCATCGGCACCTTCCAGGCGCTGGGCAACGTGCCGGCGGAGCAGAAGCAGGTGCTGCTGTCGGACGGCATCTCCAAGGCGATGAACAACACCGCCTTCGCGCTCTCCATCGCCGTCATCTGCATCATCTTCCACCTGTTCCTCACGTCGTACGCGAAGAGCATGGTGGAGGGGCTGGAGCTCAACGCGCTCAAGCTGGAGAACCTCCTGTCGCGCCGCGGTTCCGTGGACCCGGCCACCACGGAGCTCGAGGCGCGCGCGTCGTAGAGCGCAAGGGCACGCGGCCATGGCGTTCCACTACTCCCGGCGCAAGCTGAAGGTTCGTGAGGAAGAAGAGGCGGGCGAGCTGAACATCGTCCCGTACCTCGACATCCTCATGAACCTCATCATCTTCATGCTGCTGTCCATCACCGGCCTGGCGACGTTCGGCATCATCAACGTCAACGCCCCCGCCTATGGTGCGCCGACGACGGGCATGGCCCAGGAGAACCCGGACGATGCGCCGAAGCTGACGCTGTCCGTGCTCATCTCCAAGAAGGGGCACTTCGTCAGCAGCGAGAACGCCATCCTCGGAGAGGCGGGGACGCCCACCATCCCCGTGAAGGCGGACGGCACGCACGACTTCTCCGCGCTCAACGCGAAGATGGTGGAGATCAAGTCCGCCTTCCCGAAGGAGACGAAGGTCATCGTGGGCGCGGACCCGGACGTCCCCTACGAGACGCTGACGCAGACGCTGGACGCCATCCGTGAGACGCAGGGCCGCGAGCGCCGGCTGCTGTTCCCGGACGTCACCCTGGGAGCCATCTGAGCCATGGCCGACCCGACGACATCCGCCGTGAACACGCCCGACGCGGAAGCCGTGGCGCGGCTGAGCTACCGCCGGGCCCTGGCACGCAAGAAGCGCAAGGAGCGCGAGGCGGCGGGGGAGATCAAGGAGCTGAACATCACCGCGATGATGGACATGATGACCATCCTCCTGGTGTTCCTGCTCAAGTCCTTCGCCTCGTCGTCCGCGGCGGTGACGGCGTCCGAGGACGTGCGTCCGCCCGTGTCCTCCACGCGCGCCACGCCCAAGGACACCGTGGCCGTCACGATTACACCCAGGAATGTGCTGGTGGGTGAGCGGGAGGTCCTGCGGCTGCAGAACGGTCAGTTCCCGGCCGACATGCTCCAGGGGCGGCTGGTGCTGCCGCTGGATGCGCAGCTGAAGAAGGAAGTGGAGAAGCTGAAATACATCGCCGCGCGCAACCCGTCGGCGCCCTTCAGCGGGGAGCTGTCCGTCATCGCGGACAAGAAGATTCCCTACGACATGCTCCTCACCGTGCTCTACACGGCGGGGCAGAACGAGCTGGAGAACTACCGCTTCGTGGTGCTCCAGAAAGAGGGCGAGTAGCACGCCCCCGGGGCGGCACCGGGAGCGCGCGCTCGCATCGCCTCAGAGAGACGGGCTGGCCATGGGGCCGCCGCGCGTCTCGAGTTCGTGGATGCTGGCGTCCTCCTCGCAGCGGATGGCGAAGGGCAGGGCCTCCAGGCGTTCGATGGGAATCTCGAAGCCGCAGTCCACGCACTCGCCGAATACGCCCATCTCCATGCGGCGCAGCGCCGCGTCGATGAGCATGATTTCGCGCCGCTGCGATTCCATCAGGCTGGAGAGGGTGTAGTCGGCCAGCTCGGACTGGGCGTTTTCTTCGTATTCGGGGTCCCGCTCCTGGTTCTTCAGGGCGGTGAGTTCACGGTGCGCCCCCTCGTTGGCGCTGAGGATCTCCCGGCGGCGGCGCTGCAGGAGTTCGCGGATCCGGTTCAGATCCAGGGTTCGGCGGGTCGCCATGGCTTCGGTCCTCCCAGTCTACGAGTTCAGTGGCGCTCGCCCGGATGCAGGCCGCCCCCGAGCGGCGAACGCGAGAAACGTAGGGGTGCAACCCAGGTAGGGAAACCGCGCCTTCCAGCGGGAGGCGGAGGTGGGTCGGTGGGCGGCCGGCCATGCGCGAATCCGGAGCGAGAGCGTGGGGTCGCACACGGTTGAATCGACGCTGGGCCAGGGCGTGTCAGTCCTGCTAACAGTTGCTGGACGCCGCGCGGCGCGGGCCTGGAGGAAGCGGATGGCGGATCAGAAGCAGCGGGTGACGGTGATTGGCGGCGGCCTGGCAGGGACGGAGTGCGCCTACCAGCTCTCCCGCCGCGGGGTGCCGGTGGTGCTGCGGGAGATGAAGCCCCAGAAGCGT
The DNA here is from genome assembly GCF_900101905.1 of Myxococcus virescens. Classification (NCBI taxonomy): domain Bacteria; kingdom Pseudomonadati; phylum Myxococcota; class Myxococcia; order Myxococcales; family Myxococcaceae; genus Myxococcus; species Myxococcus virescens. The sequence continues at coordinate 167,499 of NZ_FNAJ01000012.1, forward strand.
TCTCCCGCGCACAAGTCGGACACGCTGGCGGAGCTGGTGTGCAGCAACTCGCTGCGCTCGGACAACCCGGAGAGCGCCATTGGCCTGCTGCACGCGGAGCTGCGCGCGCTGGGCTCGTTGGTGCTGAGCGCGGCGGACGCGAACCGGGTTCCCGCGGGCGACGCGCTGGCGGTGGAGCGCGAGCGCTTCTCCGCCGCGATTACGGAGTCCCTGCTGCGCCAGCCCGGCGTGGAGCTGGTGGCCGGTGAGGTGGAGCAGCTGCCCGAAGACGGCCCGGTGGTGATTGCCACGGGGCCGCTCACGTCGGATGCGCTGACGCGGGAGCTGGAGCGCCACGTGGGCACCAGGCTCTACTTCTATGACTCCATCGCGCCCATCCTGTCGGCGGACTCCATCGACATGAACGTGGCGTTCCGCCAGAGCCGCTACGGCAAGGGCGGCGGGGACGACTACCTCAACCTGCCGATGACGAAGGACGAGTACTACCGCTTCATCGCCGAGGTGAAGGCGGGTCAGAAGGTGGTGCCGCACGCTTTCGAGGAACCCAAGTACTTCGAAGGGTGTCTGCCCATTGAAGTGATGGCCGAGCGTGGCGACGACACCCTGGCCTACGGGCCCATGAAGCCGGTGGGCCTGAGGGACCCGCGCACGGGCCAGGAGCCCTACGCGGTGGTGCAGCTGCGCATGGAGGACGTGGGCGGCACGTCCTGGAACATGGTGGGCTTCCAGACGCGGCTGACCTGGGGTGAACAGAAGCGCATCTTCAGCAACTTCATCCCCGGCCTTCAGCAAGCGGAGTTCCTCCGGATGGGGCAGATCCACCGGAACACCTTCATCGACTCGCCCCGGTTGCTGGCGAAGGACTTGTCGCTGAAGACGGAGCCCCGGCTCTACTTCGCGGGGCAGATCTCCGGCGTGGAGGGCTACGTGGAGAGCGCGGCATGTGGATACCTGGTGGCGTTGGCGCTGCACGCACGGCTGACGGGGACGGAGTTCGTTCCGCCGCCGGCCACCACGGCGATGGGCGCGCTGCTGCGGCACGTGACGGGCGAAGCGCACCCGCCGGACTACCCGCACCAGCCCTCCAACATCAGCTTCGGCATCTTTTCGCCGCTGACCGGGCGGATGAAGAAGGCGGAGAAGCGCGCGGCGTATTCGGCGCGAGCGAAGCAGGACCTGGCGGCATGGCTGCCGCATGCGGGCGTCCCGGCGGCGGGCGCCCCCGAGCACGTGGACCAGAGGAGCGCATGATGCGGATGCGGCAGGGGCGGCTGTGGACCGCGGGCCTGATGGCTTCGCTGGTGATGGCGGGCACGGGCTGCAAGCAGGGCGAGAATGGTGGCTCGGAGGCCCCGGGCGTGCGGCGCGCCAAGGCCGCCGCGGCGGCGGAGAAGCCACCTCCGCCCGGTGCCCCCGGCGCGGGACAGGGAACGCTCCTGGCCTCGGGCCGCGTGACGGACCTGCGGGTGACGTCGGACGGCCGCTTCGCCACGTACCTGGTCAACGGGAAGAAGCCCGCGCTGGACGGCATTCCGCCGCAGATGGTGCTGGGCGAGCTGTACGTGGTGCCCGTGGAGGGCGGCGAGCCGCGCAAGCTGGGCGAGGGCGTGACGAACGTCCCCGGCGGACAGTTGGTGGCGCCGGGCTCGAAGCACGTCCTCTTCCTCACCGGCTACAACCCGGCGACGCAGTCGGGGGCGCTGAACGTGGCGTCACTGGAGGACGCGAAGGCGGAGCCCGTCATGCTGGGCACGGCGGTCAGCTACATGCTGCCCAGCCCGGATGGGACGAAGCTGGCCTACGTGGATGGCGGCAAGCTGAAGCTGGGCGCGCTGCCGTCAGGGCCCTTCACGGACGTGGCGGCGGAGGTCAGCACCGCCCAGTTCACGCCGGACAGCAAGACGCTGCTCTTCAAGCGCCGGCTGTCCGCGGCGGGGGGCATGGCGGCCATCTCCGTGGAGAAGCCGGACGCGCCGCCCGTGAAGGTGGGGGACCAGGTGGGGGACTACGAAGTCTCCCCGGATGGTCAGCGCGTGGCCTTCCAGGTGCGCAGCGAGTCGGTGCGGGGGCTGTATGACTTGTACCTGGCGGAGCTGCCGGAGCTGAAGGTGAAGCGGCTGGCGGTGGCCTCGGGCGTGTTTGCCTTTTCGCCCGATGGCAAATGGCTGGCGCGCACGGAGAACGGCAAGCCGAACGTGCCAGGGGACTTGTACCTGGGCCCGGCGACGGGGGGCGCGGGGCGCAAGCTGGGCGTGCAGGTGGAGAAGCTGGCCTTCTCTCCGGACTCGCAGGCGGTGGGCTTCCTGGAGAAGTATGACTCGACCGCGAACGCGGGGCTGATGTCGGTGGCCGCGCTGCCGGACGGCACGACGAAGCAGGTGGGCGGCCGCGTGCCCAACTTCGTCTGGGGCTCGGACGGGCGCTATGTGGCGTTCCTCTCGCGCATCCTCAAGCCCGCGTACTCGGTGGACCTGATGCTGTACACCCTGGGGGAGGAGCGGGCGGCGAAGGTGCAGCAGGGCGTCTTTGGCTACGGCTTCACGCCGGGCAACGCGCAGGTGGTGTTCCGCTCCAACTGCATCCGCAATGGACGCTCGTGTGACTTCATGGCCATGGACCTGCCCCGGCAGGCGGACCCCCGTACGTGGCTGCAGGGCATCTTCAGCTACAAGGTGTCCGAGGATGGCCAGCGGGTGCTCGTCACGTATGCCCGCATGGACTCGGACACCTACGATGTGGCGGTGTACGACGTGAAGACCCAGGCGCGGAAGACGCTGGACCAGGGCGTCCAGGTGCCGGTGTCCTTCGGGGGCAAGAATGACTCGCTGGCCGTGTACGCGATTACGCAGGGCCCGAAGGCCGGCATCTACAGCGTCCCCGCGACGCTGTAGCTTTTGATTGTTGAGGATCGTGCGATTCGCTGGGCGGTGTGCTTACTTCCTCCGCCTGTATGGCTTCGCTCATCTATCGCCGCTACGGCGGCTCGCTCCAGGTCGACATTCCCTCCTTCGATGTGCTGGTGGAGGCGATTCGCATCCCCGAAACGCAGTGGATTGCCACGGCGTGCCCGTTGGAGGGCTTGAGCTGTGATCCACGCCTGCTGACGTTGATGGACGCGGACGGCAACGGCCGCATCCGCGTGGCGGAGGTGCGCACGGCGGTGGACTGGGCCGCCAAACAGCTCAAGGACCGGCGCGGCGCGGATGCTTCCAGTGACGTGTTGGAGTTGAACGCGCTCAGCGAGGAGGCGCGGCCCCTGCGCGGCGCGGCGGAGATGATTCTCCGGACGCTGAAGGCGACGGACGCCGGGCGCATTTCCCTGGCGCAGGTTCGCGAGAGCGAGAAGGCCCTGCGCGAGACCGGGCAGAACGGCGATGGCATCGTCGCGCCCGAGCACCTGCCCGAGCACCTGCGGCCCCTGGCCCAGGAGCTGATGGCCAGCTTTCCCGCGCTGACGAACCGGGCAGGCAAGGCGGGCGTGGACGCGGCGCTGGTGGCTCGCTTCCGCGAGGAGCGCGCGAAGCTGCGGGAGCACCGGGAGAAGCAGGGCGCGGCGTTCGTCTGGGGCGACATCAGCCTGGAGACGGCCAAGCGCGTGCGCGATGTGGCGCCGCTGCTGGATGCGTACTTCGTGCAGTGCCGGCTGGTGGCCGCGCAGCCCGAAGCGGCGGCGAGCCTGCGCCTGCGCGCGGAGCGGGTGGAGGGGGCGCTGGGTGACGTGGCGGCGCTGGGGAAGGCGGCGGGGGACCTGCCCATCGCGCCGCCGGATGCGTCGGGTGTGCTGGAGTGGTCCCGTCTGCTGCGCGGGCCCGCGTACGAGGTGCTGGAGGCGTTCCGCACGGACGTCGCCGCGCCGATGACGGGGGATTCGCAGCGGCTGTCGGACTCGGCGTGGCGGGGGCTGGTGGCGAAGGCGGATGGCGTGCTGGCGTGGCAGGCGCAGCTCGAGGCGAACCCGGTGCGCAAGCTGATGGACACGCTGCCGTCGGTTTCGGACGCGGACCTGGATGCCCTGGAAGCCGCGAGCGCGGCGGACCTCGCGCTCAAGCCCACGCTGGATGCCGTCAACGAGCTGGAGCGGTTGGTGCTCTACCAGCGCTGGCTGCTGCTGTTCGCGAACAACTTCATCAGCATGCCCAACCTCTACATGCCCAAGCGGTTGGCGCTGGTGGAGAAGGGGACGCTCATCCTGGGCGGGCGCAAGTACACGCTGTCGGTGCTGGTGACGAACCGGGCCGCGCACTCCGCGCTCACCTCGCTGGGGACCACCTGCATCCTCTACGTCCAGGTGGCGCCGAAGGACGGGACGCCCGGGTATGAAGTGGCGGTGCCGGTGACGAGCGGCCGGAGCACGGAGCTCGCGGTGGGCAAGCGGGGCGTCTTCTACGACGTGGACGGCGTGGAGAGCGACGCCATCGTGACGCAGGTGGTTCGTCAGCCCGTGTCGCTGTGGGAGTCGATGACCATGCCCTTCGCGCGCATCGGCGAGTTCATCACCAGCAAGGTGGAGGGCCTGGCGTCGGCGGGCGAGAAGACGTTCGATTCGACGCTGGAGCAGGGCTACACGCACGCGACGAATGCGCCGCCGGTGGCGCCTCCCCCGGCGGCGGGCGCGGCTCCCGCTGCCGCCGCCGCAGCACCTCCAGGGGGCGGGCTCGCGGGCATCGTGGCGGCGGGCGGCCTGGCGGCTGCGGCGCTGGGCTCGTCTTTCGCGTTCATCATGACGCAGGTGAAGTCGCTGACGCTGGTGGACCTCATCTCCGCGGCGACGCTGATTGCCATTGTCGTCATGGCCCCGGCGGGGCTTCTGGGCTGGCTGAAGCTGCGTCGGCGCAACCTGGCGCTGCTGTTGGAAGGCTCGGGCTGGGCGCTCAATGACCGGTTGATGCTGACGCCGGAGCTGTCCTCGCTGGTGACGCGCCGTCCGAAGCTGCCCTCGAACGCCCGGGTGGACCGCTTGGACATGGTGCGCTCGGCGCTCGTCCGGCAGCAGGAGGACGACGAGGCGGAGGGCGCGTCCGGGTGGACGAAGCTGGCCATCACGCTGGCGGTGATTTTCGTGTTGCTCTGGCAGGTCAGGATTCCGCTGCTGACCTGGTTCTGCCACGCGGGCTGGCTGTCTCAGGACACCTGCCTGGCGGTGTTGCCGTCCCAGGCGGAGCCGGCTCCGGCGGCAGCGGCGGCGCCTGCCGCGGCTCCGGCCAAGGCACCGTAGGCGCACCGCGAATCTTGCCAGGACTTCTCCGGCCCGTAGGCTCGTCCTCGATGACGAGCCTGTCGCCGCTGCTGGAGAAGTTCCGCGCCCACCTGGAGGACGAGAAGGGCTCGTCCCCGCACACGGTGCGCAACTACCTCATCGACCTGGTGGACTTCGAGCGCTACCTGGTGGAGCGAATGAAGCTGTCGCTCCTGTCGGGGACACACGCGGCGATTCGTGGCTACCTGGGCACGTTGAGCACGGACCACGCCCCGGCGAGCCGGGCGCGGCGGCTGGCGAGCATCAAGTCCTTCTACAAGTACCTGGTGCGGCAGAAGCTGCTTCCCGCGAGCCCCGCGAAGCTGGTGAAGAGTCCGAAGCTGCCGAAGACGCTGCCCAAGGTGCTGCCGGTGGAGGAGGTCTTCGCCATCCTGGACATGCCTGACGTGAAGACGGTGCTCGGGCTTCGGGACAGGGCGATTCTGGAGCTGCTCTACGGCGGCGGCCTGCGTATCAGTGAGTTGTGCGGGTTGGACCTGCTGGACATCGACCGCAGCGGGCGAATCGTCCGGGTGATGGGCAAGGGGAGCAAGGAGCGGCTCGTGCCCGTGAACGCGCAGTCCATCCGGGCATTGGAGGCGTACCTCGCGAGGCGGGGAGAGCTGCTGGCCACGATTCGGAAGGATCAGGCGCCGGAGGCAATGTTCCTCAACTTCCGGGGTGGGCGCCTGACGCCGAGGAGCATCGCGCGGCACCTGGACACGTACGTGCTGAAGTGCGCGCTGACACGGAAGGTGAGTCCGCATGCCATGCGTCACTCCTTCGCCACGCACCTGCTGGGCGGCGGCGCGGACATCCGCAGCATCCAGGAGTTGCTAGGCCATTCGAGCCTGTCCACCACGCAGCGGTATACCCAGGTGACGTGGGAGCAGCTCCAGCAGGTCTACGACTCCGCGCATCCGCGGGCGTGACTGCAATGAGTCCAGGAGGTGCGACGTGATGCAGACCGTGGCCGCCATGGCGAACGGGCTGGCCTGGTTCCTCCTTGCACTGGGCTTGTTGGCAGACGGGTTCACCGCGTTCCTGTTGGTGACGACAGCACGCAGAAAGCGGATGGCTTCGGGCGTTCCCGTGGTCGCATTGATCTTCTATGCCCAGTTCTGCGCCATTCGCTCGGCGTTGTCCCTGTCCTGTTTTGCCCCGGTCCTCGCGGCGCTCTGCCTCGTCCATCTGGGCGTGCAGTGGGGCTTGCCGGTGCTATTGGCGCGCCAGCGGTCGTGACGTCGAGCCTGGGGCGTGGGCTGGGCGTTGGGGTAGCGAATCCCCATGTGGGGTGGCATAGCTGTTCGATGTGACCCCTCCCGCGCTCATCACCCTTGGCGTCCTCGCCGTCTCCCTGGTGCTCTTCGTGAGCGACCGGGTTCGGCTGGACATCGTGGCGTTGCTCGCGCTGCTGTCGCTCCTCCTCTTCGACATCGTTCCTGTGGAGGATGCGCTCGCGGGTTTCAGCAACCCGGTGGTCATCATGCTGGTGGGGCTCTTCGTGATTGGCGGCGCCATCACGGAGACAGGACTTGCGGGGTGGCTGGGCCAGCGGCTGGGGCACCTCGCGGGGGAAGGGGAGGGGCGCACCATCGCCGTGGTGATGCTGGCCACCGCCGCGCTGTCTGCCTTCATGAGCTCCACGGGGACCGTGGCCATCCTGATGCCAGTGGTGGGAACGCTCGCCCTTCGCCGCGGAATCGCGCCTGCCCGCATCTACCTGCCCTTCGCGTTCGCCGCCCACCTGGGCAGCATGCTGACGCTCATCAGCACCCCGCCCAACCTCATCGTGAGTGGGGCGCTCCGGGACGCGGGCCATGAGCCGTTCCGCTTCTTCACCTTCTTCCCCATCGGCGTGGTGATGCTCGCCGCGGGCATGCTGTTCCTCATCTTCGCCGGTAAATACCTGCTGCCCTCGGCGGCGCAGGGGCAGGTCGCGGCGCAGGCCGTCCTGTCGCCCGAGGACTTCGCCACGGAGTACGGCCTGGGAACGTTGCTTCATGCCCTCCGCGTTCCCCGTGGCTCGAAGCTCGTGGGCCGGACGCTCGGCGAGGCCAACCTGCGCTCCGCGCACGCAGTGAACGTGGTGGGCATCTCATTGATGGGCGCCGCGCATCCGGTGGTTCCGCACCGTCCCTTCGGAGCGGACGAGATCCTCGTCGTCCAGGGCCATGAGGATGCCGTCGTCGCGACGGTGGAGCACTGGGGGTTGGAGCGGCTCCCGTCCTTGCAATCCCTGTCGCTGCCACCCGAGGAGTCGCTCGCGGAGGTGGTGATTCCCCGCCGCTCGGCGCTGGCGGGCCGGACGCTCCGGCAGGCGCGCTTTCGTGACCAGTTCCGGGCCACGGTGCTCGCGATTCGCCGGGGCACGGACGCGGTGGTGGACGCCTCGTCTCCCGCACTCAAGGACTTCACGCTGCGGCGCGGCGACACCCTGCTCGTGAAGGGCCGCAAGAAGCACCTGCGCAACCTGTCCGAGGCCCGAAAGGACCTCATCCTGCTCGCCGAGCCCGATCCGCGCACCGACCGCCTCGCGGATCCTCGGCGGGCGGCGCTCACCGTCATCATCACCCTGGCAATGCTGACGGTCATGGCCCTGGGCCTGCTTCCCAACGTGGTCGCGGTGCTGCTCGCGGCGGTGGCCATGGTGCTCACGGGCTGCGTGCGCTCCGCGGACGTCTACCGCACGGTCAACTGGGAGAGCGTCGTGCTCATCGCTGGAATGTTCCCGCTGGCCACCGCGCTGGAGCGGACCGGCGTGACGCAGTTGGCGGTGGCGGGCCTGGAGCGGCTCTTCACCGGCGCCAGCCCCCACGCCGTATTGGCGGTGCTCGCCATCGTGACGTCCACCCTGGGCCTGTTCATCTCCAACACGGCCACCGCCGTCCTCGTGGCCCCGGTGGCCCTCCGCATCGCGGAGTCCATGGAACTCCGGCCCGAGCCGCTGTTGATGGCGGTGGCCATTACCGCGTCGGCGGCGTTCGCCACGCCCATCGCGTCGCCCGTGAACACGCTGGTCATGAGCCCTGGGGGCTACCGGTTCGCCGACTATGCCCGGGTGGGCATCCCGCTCCAGGTGCTCATCGTCGCGCTGGCGGTGCTGGTGGTGCCGTGGGTGCTTCCTTTTTGAAGTCTGAGAGCAGACAGCCAGTCACTGTTCCTTGGAAACGCCGGGCCCGGCTTGTTAAACCCCGGGTCCTATGTTCCACGGCACCACCATCCTCTGCGTGCGGCGTGACGGGAAGGTCGCCATCGCCAGCGACGGCCAGGTCTCCCTCGAAAAGACCGTGATGAAGAACACGGCGAAGAAGGTCCGCCGGCTGGGCGAAGGCCAGGTGCTCGCCGGCTTCGCTGGCAGCACCGCGGACGCCTTCACGCTCTTCGAGCGCTTCGAGGCCAAGCTCAAGGAGCACCAGAAGAACATGGCCCGCGCCTGCGTGGAGCTGGGCAAGGACTGGCGCACCGACCGCTTCCTCCGCCGGCTGGAAGCGCTCCTCATCGTCGCCGACAAGGAGAAGACGTTCATCCTCTCCGGCGCGGGTGACGTGATTGAGCCCGACTACGGCATCGCCGCCGTGGGCAGTGGTGGCCCCTACGCGTTCGCCGCCGCGCGCGCCCTCATGGCGCACACGCAGATGTCTGCTCGCGACGTGGTGCACCAGTCGCTCACCATCGCGGGTGAAATCGACATCTACACCAACGCCAACATCTCCATCGAAGAGCTCTAGGAGACACACCCCGTGGCCGAATCGCGCAAGTTGTCCGCCTTCACGCCTCGCGAGGTCGTCAGCGAGCTGGACCGCTACATCGTCGGGCAGAACGCCGCCAAGCGCGCCGTCGCCATTGCCCTGCGCAACCGGTGGCGCCGCCAGCAGGTCAACGACGACCTGCGGGATGAAATCCACCCGAAGAACATCATCATGATTGGCCCCACCGGCGTGGGAAAGACGGAGATTGCCCGCCGCCTGGCGAAGCTCGCCCAGGCGCCCTTCGTCAAGGTGGAGGCCTCCAAGTTCACCGAGGTCGGCTACGTCGGCCGTGACGTCGAGTCGATGATTCGCGACCTCGTCGAGGCCGCCATCGCGCTGGTCCGCGAGGAGGAGACCGAGAAGGTGGGCCCCCGCGCCGAGGAGCTGGCCGAGGACCGCTTGATCGAGCTGATGCAGGGCGGCGGCGTGAAGTCGTCGTCCGCGACGCCGCCGTTCGGCTTCGCCCCACCGCCACCCCCACCGGTCCAGCGTGTCAGCGACACCGCGCGCGAGAAGTTCCGCGCCCAGCTTCGCGCCGGCACCCTGGATGACGTGGAGGTGGAGGTGGAGACCGCGGAGTCGTCGCCCACCTTCATGCGGGGCTTCTCCGGCCAGGGCATGGAGGAGATTGGCGTCAACCTCCAGGACCTCTTCAAGAACATGCCGGGCATGAACAAGACGCGCCGCCGTCGCGTGCGCGTGCCCGAGGCGCTTCAGCTCCTGCGCAAGGAAGAGGCCGCCAAGCTGGTGGACCCCGACCGCGTCCAGCGCGAGGCCGTGCTCCGCGCCGAGATGAACGGCATCATCTTCATCGACGAAATCGACAAGATTGCCAGCCGCGAGGGCGGCAAGGGCGGGGGCGGGCCGGACGTGTCCCGGGAGGGCGTCCAGCGGGACATCCTCCCCATCGTCGAGGGCTCCACCATCAACACCAAGTATGGCGTCGTGAAGACGGACCACATGCTCTTCATCGCCGCTGGCGCCTTCCACGTCTCCAAGCCCAGCGACCTCATCCCGGAATTGCAGGGCCGCTTCCCCATCCGCGTGGAACTGGAGCCCCTGACGGGCGAGGACCTGGTCCGAATCCTCCGGGAGCCGAAGAATTCGCTCTTGCGACAGTACACGGCCCTGCTCAGCACTGAAGGGGTGCGTCTGTCCTTCACCGACGACGCGGTGACGGAGCTGGCGCGCATCGCCCAGCAGGCCAACGAGAGCACGGCGAACATCGGCGCCCGGCGGCTGCACACCATCCTGGAGCGACTGCTGGACGAGGTGTCCTTCTCCGCCAGTGAGATGGGCCCCCGGGATTTCCAGGTGGACGCCGCCTACGTGCGCGAGCGCCTGGCTGCCATCGTCCAGGATGAGGACCTGTCGCGCTACATCCTGTAGCGCGCTATATGCGGAGGGGCACCGTACCGCACGAAGGATGACTGCCTTGTCGCAATCCGAGCTGTCCCCCTCCGCATCGTCCGACTCCTCCACCGACGCCCTGGTCCAGAAGGCGAAGCGCCACCTGCTGCAGAACTACAAGCAGCCGCCCTTCGTCCTGGCTCGGGGCCAGGGGGCTCGTGTCTGGGACACGGATGGCCGCGAGTACCTGGACCTGATTGGTGGCATCGCCACGTGCGCGCTGGGACATTGCCACCCGGACGTCGTGGCCGCCGCGAAGGCGCAGCTGGATTCACTGTGGCATGTCTCCAACGCCTTCTATTCGCAGCCCCAGATTGACCTGGCCGCGCAGCTCACCGAGTGGTCCGGCCTGTCACGCGCGTTCTTCTGCAACTCGGGCGCGGAGGCGAACGAGGCGCTGCTCAAGCTGACGCGCAAGGTGATGAAGGACCGCGGCACCCCGGAGCGCTTCGAGGTCATCTCCTTCGACAGCAGCTTCCACGGCCGCACCCTGGCCACCGTCACCGCCACTGGCCAGGCGAAGTACCAGAAGGGCTTCGAGCCGCTGCCCGCCGGCTTCACCCACGTGCCCTATGGCGACCTCGAAGCGGTGCGCAAGGCCGTGGGCCCGGCGACCGCCGCCATCCTCGTGGAGCCCATCCAAGGGGAGGGTGGGGTGCGGATGGCGCCCCAGGGGTTCCTCGCCGGTCTGCGCGCGCTGTGTGACGAGCACGGGCTGCTGCTGCTGGTGGACGAAGTCCAGACGGGCATGGGCCGCACCGGCAAGCCGTTCGGCTTCATGCACGAGGGCATCGTCCCGGACGGCATCAGCGTGGCGAAGGCGCTGGGCAACGGCCTGCCGATTGGCGCCATGCTCTGCAAGGAAGCGCTGGGCGCCAGCCTCACGCCGGGCACGCACGGCTCCACCTTTGGTGGCAACCCGGTGGCCGCGGCCGCCGCCAATGCCGTGGTGCGCATCCTCCGCCGTCCCGGCTTCCTGGACGAGGTCCAGGAGAAGGGCGCCTATCTGCTCGCCCGGGCGCGGGAGCTCCAGGGCCGGCTGCCCGCGGGCCGCATCCAGGCCGTGCGCGGCCAGGGGCTGCTGGTGGGCGTGGAGTTGGATCGCGAGGTGGCGCCCGTCATCGCCCAACTGCGCGGCGAGGGGCTGCTGGTGAATGCCGCCGGCGACCGCACGCTGCGCTTCGCGCCGCCCTTCATCGTCACCGTGCGCGAGTTGGATGAAGGCCTGTCCATTCTCGAGCGCGTGCTCGCCGCCATCTGACCGGCGTGGCCGCGTTCCACCGCATGGGGAAGGGTTCACGGACGTTTGACGCCCTGCGTCCGGAACCCTAGTCTGGAAACTCCGGAAGTCTTTCCTCGGACTGTCACTGTGAGTGCGCCAAACACGATCATCGGGCTGGGGGCCCTGACGGATCACATCGCCACGGTGCCCCAACTGGATGCAGCGCGTCTCCAGCTCACCGCGGAAGAGGGCTCGGTGCTCCAGCTCGTGGGGCGCGTGGAGCGCATCGACCAGGTGCTGGCGCGCTCCAAGCTGGGCGAGCCGCGCACCATCGCCGTGCTGCTGTCGCTGCGGGCCAAGGGCGCCATCGTCCCCGCCCGGGTGGTGCCTCGGGGCGCGCCCGCGCCCGTGGTGGACGCGGCCATGGCCGAGGAGGTGGACCTCGAGCCGGAGCGGAAGAAGGAGATCATCGAGCTGGAGCGCTCGCTCGACGCGATGGACCACTTCGCCGTGTTGGGGCTGAAGCCCGGGGCTCCCGCGTCGGAGGTGAAGCAGGCGTATTACAACGCCTCGCGCCGCTTCCATCCGGACCGCTACTTCGGGAAGAACCTGGGCAGCTTCCGCGCCCGCATGGAGCGCATCTTCCGGCGCCTCACGGACGCGCACAACGTGCTCATGCAGCCGGACAAGCGCGAGGCCTACCTGCGCGCGAATCCGGCACTGGCTCAGGCCGAACGCGCCGCCGCGCCGCCGCCCCCCTCCGCGCCGCCTCCGTCCGCGCCTGCGCAGCAGCTGCTGACGCCAGAGCCGCCGCCGGTGCATCAGGTTTCATCACCACCCCCGGCGCCCCGTCCGCCCGTGGCGTCCAGCGGGCCTTCATCCATTCCGCCGCCGTCGCGTCCGCTGGCGCCACCGCCGGATGATGGCGCGTCCGAAGCGCGCCGGGCGGAGCGGCAGGCCCGGTTGGCCCGGCATCCCTACCTGGCCCGCACGGGCCGGCTGGCCGAGCTGATTGCCCGGGGCAAGGCCGCCATCGCTAGTGGCGACTGGGAGCGGGCCTATCACGACTTCCATCAGGTCCAGACGATGGACCCGAAGAACCGCGAAGTCGCTCTTCTCCTGGTCAAGGCGCGCCGGGGGCATGACTCGCAGCGGGCGACCATCGAGGTCGCTCGAGGGCGGGAGATGGAGCGGCATGGCGACACGCATGGGGCCATGTCGGCCTACCGGCTCGCCTGCTCGCTGGACGACCAGAACGCCGAGGCCGCCTGGCGCTGCGCCCGCCTGGGGCACCTGTTGGGGCAGGATGCAGCCGAAAGCCGAGGGCTGGCGCAGCGCGCCGTGGAGCTGGAACCCGACAAGGTCGAGCACCACCTGACGCTGGGAAAGGTGCTGTTGGACAGCGGATCGAAGAAACTCGCGAAGCGAGCCTTCGAGGATGCGGCGAAGCTGGCCCCGGACAACGCGGAAGCGAAGGCCGCGCTCAAGAAGCTGCGCTGGACGTTCTAGGAGTAAGTACGGTTCCCCATGGCTGAGCCCGAACCCCTCATTGGCATCGACCTGGGAACGACGAACAGCATCGTCGCCACCGTCCAGGACGGCCAGCCCGTCGTCATCAAGAACCGCACGGGCCAGGGGCTTACGCCCTCCGTCGTGGCCATGGCGAAGAACGGCAAGCGGCTGGTGGGCAGCATCGCCAAGCGGCAGGCCATCACCAATCCGCAGGAGACGGTGTACGCGGCCAAGCGGCTCATCGGCCGGAAGTTCTCCTCGCACGAGGTGCAGGACTCGCTGCGCGCGCTGTCCTACGAGGTGGTGGCGGGGCAGCACGACGACTTGCGCATCCGCATGGGTGGCAAGGACCTGTCCGTCCCCGAAATCAGCGCCATGATTCTCCAGGAGCTGAAGGCGGACGCGGAGGCGCACTTCGGCCGGCCCGTCTCCAAGGCCGTCATCACGGTGCCGGCCTACTTCAACGACGCCCAGCGCCAGGCCACCAAGGACGCGGGCCGCATCGCCGGGCTGGACGTGCTGCGAATCATCAACGAGCCCACGGCCGCGGCGCTGGCCTACGGCTTCGGCCGCACGGTGAACGGCCGCGTGGCGGTGCTGGACCTGGGGGGCGGCACCTTCGACGTGTCCGTGCTGGATATCTCCCAGGGCGTCTTCGATGTGGTGGGCACCGGCGGTGACACCTATCTGGGCGGCGAGGACTGGGACAACCGCATCATCGAATGGCTCGTCTTCGGCTTCGCGAAGGAGCACGGCATCGACCTGCGCAAGGACCGCATGGCGTTGCAGCGGCTCAAGGACGCGGCGGAGAAGGCCAAGGTGGAGCTGTCCAGTGTGCGCGAGGCGGGGCTCAACCTGCCCTTCATCTGCACGCCGCCCGGCGGCGGTGCCGCGCTGCACCTGCAAGCCACGCTGAGCCGCGACAAGCTGGATGACCTGACGTCCGACCTGACGGAGCGGGTGGTGGGGCTGACCACCGAGGTGCTCGGCGAGGCGGGCGTGCGCGCCTCCGAGCTCAAGGAAGTCATCCTCGTGGGCGGCATGTCGCGCATGCCGAAAATCGTGGAGGCCGTGCGCGGCTACTTCCGCCGCGAGCCCTGCAAGGGCGTCCATCCGGACGAGGTGGTGGCGCTGGGCGCCGCGATTCAGGCCCACGCGCTGGTGCAGCCGGAGCACGAGCTGCTCTTGCTGGACGTGACGCCGCAGAGCCTGGGCGTGGCCATCGCCGGGGGCTCCGTGCGCCGGCTCATCCCCAAGAACACCACGGTGCCCACGTCGGCCACGGAGGTCTTCGCCACGTCGAAGGACTTCCAGCGGGTCGTGAAGATCATGGTGCTCCAGGGGGAGCACGACCTGGCGCACCAGAACGAGCTGCTGGGCGAGTTCGTCCTCACCGGCCTGCGGGAGGCGCCCCGGGGCCAGGTGGAGATTGACGTCACCTTTGACATCAACGCGGAAGGCATCGTCTCCGTGCACGCGAAGGACCGGGAGACGGGGCTTCGCCAGTCCATCACCGTCACCGCGTCCAGCGGCCTCACGGAGGAGGAGCTCCAGCGCATCATGGACGAGCAGCGCGGCTACCTCATCGCCGCGCGGGCGTCCGAGGAGCTGAAGACGCGGCGCGTGGAACTGGACTCGCTGGCGCGCGACGTGGTGGACGCGCTGACGCGGGCGCGGCTTCTGCCAGGTGGGGGCGGTCTGGCGCCGGAGGTGATGCCTCGCGCGGAGCAGGTGCTGGAGCACGCGCGCGCGGTCCGCGCGGGCGAGGACGTGGCGGCGCTGGGCCGCGCGTGTGAACTGCTCACGGGATGCCTGGCGCAGCTCAAGGGCCCGGCGCCCGGCGGTACGGGGCGGTAGATGAGCAGCCAGCGCGCGAACCAGCTCATCGAGGCAGGACTGTGGCTGCGCCTCAGTGGCGACGCCCAGGGAGCGCAGCGGCTCTTCGAGCGCGCGCTGGAGCTGGATCCGGCCAATACCCGCGCCCGGGAGTACCTGGCGGCCGCCGCGGGCGCGCCTTCGCGGGGCACGGCGACGCCGTTCGAGCGGCCTCCGGAGTTGGAGCCTTCGCTGGGGCGGCTGGCGCCCACCGACGCGGACCTGCCCGTCTCACCGGCACTGGAAGGCGACTGGGGCGCATGGGCGGAAGGGCAGGGCGGCCCCTCGGAGTCCGGTGGCAAGTCGCAGCCCACGCCCGTCGTCCTTCCGGAGGCGCTGGAGGGCGCGCCGGCGGACGTGCTGGAGCTGTTGGCGCGCGACGTGGTCCTCGAATTCGACGAGCCCGTCATCCAGGCGAAGGGGGACACCGACGAGTACGGCATCCCCGAGGGCCACACCCAGGAGTTCGGCCTCCCCGTGATGGAGAGCGAGCTGGACCTGCTCCTGCGCGGGGCCGAGGACCTGCTGGAGCTGGATGACCACTCCGGCGCGGTGGACCTGCTCTTCAAGGCGAAGGAGCTGGCGCCGTCGGACCTCCGCGTGGAGTCGCTGCGCGCGCGCAGTGAGCGGATGCTGATGGCCCGGCTGGAGTCCAAGCTGGGCGACCTGGGCCGGGTGCCCGCGGTGCGCCTGCAGCCGGACGACATCATCTGGCTCAACCTGGACCACCGCGCCGGCTTCGTGCTGGCGCAGATTGACGGTTCGGTGAGCTACGAGGACCTCTTCTCGCTGTCGGGGATGACGCGGCTGGATACCGCGCGCATCCTCGTCCAGCTCATTGATGAAGGCGTCATCTCCGCGGGCTGACGGCTAGCCGCGGATGATGGCCGTCCACGTGCCCTTCACTACCAGGGTGCCGTGCTGGTTGCGCGACTCGCTGGTGACGATGACGAAGCCCATGCGGGCGCGCTCGTAGAGGTCCGCGATGCGGCCAGTGGTCGTCATCACGTCGCCGGGGCGCATGACGTCCAGGAACTCCAGGTCCTGTTCGCCGTGCACCAGCATCTGCATGTTGATGTTCAGCGCGGGGTCCGCGATGGCGGCGCTGAAGGGGCGGATGGCGAAGACGACGGCGAAGCTGGGGAAGGCGATGAGCCCCCCGTGCGGCCCCGCCTTGGCGGCCTGCGCGTCGTAGAGGAGCGGGCTGACGTGCGCGGGAGGCTCGCCCGGCGTTCCGGCGCCCGGCTTCGCGCCGCCGACGGCGAGCGTGAACTCGCGCATCTTCTCCTCGCCCAGGGTGTAGTGGTACGGGCCGTACTCACGGCCGATGAATTGCTTGTCGAGGGCCATGGTCGTTACCCGATGAAGGCTTCGACGACGGCGCCCTTGAGGACGTCCTCGCCGCGCTGGTTGGTGGCGGAGACTTCCGCCGTGAGCCGACCGTCCTGGACGGCGGTGACCCGGCCCTGGAAGGTAATCGTGTCCTCGGGCCGCACCGGGCGCGAGAAGCGCGCCTTCACGCGGCGGACCCGGCCGGGGTCCTCCACGAAGCCGGCAATGGCTTCCACCACCCAGCCCAGGGTGCACAGCCCCTGGAGGATGTTGCCGTGGAGTCCGGCGGCGGAGCCCGCCTCCGGGTCGATGTGGATGGGGTTGTAATCCCCCGAGGCGCCCGCGTAGTAAATCGGCCGGTACCGGTCGCACTCGCGGACGTGCGTGAACGTGTCGCCTGGCTGGTAGGTGCGTGGCATGGGAACCGTGGATCTACCACGGCTGGCCGCCGCGCGTGCTCAGGGACGCTCCGCGTCGGGTGCCGCGCCCTGATCCAACGGGTCGTCCTCGTCCGAGCCCTCGCGGCGCTTGCGGTACTGGTCCCGCACGTAGGCCACGAGCTGATCCAGATAGGACGACAGGGGAGGGCACCGCACGCCGGTGCCGTCCAGCAGCTCCAGCGTGTTGTGGCAGTTGTAGATGGCCAGGTGGTTGACGTAGCTGATGGCGGCGCGCTGTGGGCGGGCCAGCTTCTCCAACAACGGCAGCCGCAGCATGACGTCCGCCGCCCGCGCGGAGAGGTTGAAGCGCGGCAGCTTCTTGTTCGACTTCTCCGCGATGAGCTCGTACACGCGGCGCGCGCTCATCGGGTTGGGGTCCACCAGGTGGAAGGTGTTGCCCTGGGCGCGCGGGTCCTTCGACAGGCGCCACACCGCCTCCACCACGTAGTCCACCGGCACCACGTTCAGCGGCGCCACGCCGTTGCCCGGCAGGGGCAGCGGCACCACCAGCGGCGAGGTGACCAGGAGGATGCCCAGGTAGTAGGGCCCCTCGAAGCGGTCGATCTCCCCCGTGCGGGAGTCGCCCACCACGCTGGAGGGACGGAAGACGGTGATGGGCACGGTGGCGCCCGCGCGCTGCACCAGCCGCTCCGCCTGGAACTTCGTCTCCTCGTAGGCGTTGCGGAAGCCCTGGCCCCGGTCCAGCTCGTCCTCGGCGATGACGCCCAGGCGGTCGCCGGACACGTAGCAGGTGGAGAAGTAGTTGAAGCGCGTGAGCTTCCCGCAGTCCCGAGCCAGCTCCAGCATGTTGCGGGTGCCGTCCACGTTCACCCGCCAGGCCGTCTCCTTGGCCACGCCCAGCTGGGCCACCGCCGCCAGGTGGAAGATGTCCGTCACCCGCTCGCACAGGCGCTGGTACTCCTCGCCCGACAGGCCCAGGTGCATGTCCACCACGTCACCGGTGAGCAGCTCCACCTTGGCGCCCTTCACGCGGGCGGCGTGCTGCTGCGCTTCCTTGAACGACTTGGGCTGCACCAGCGCGTAGATGTGCCCCTTCGGGTCCTCGCGGGCGATGTGTTCCACCAGCCGCTTGCCGATGAATCCCGGGTAGCCGGTGAGGAAGTACGTTCCGGCCGTGGCCTTCTTGCGCGTCTCGCTCATGCGGCGCGCAGCATACCCGGCGCTCAGCCGCGCGCGAGCATGGCGCGCCACATCGCTTCAACCTGGGCGCGGGTGGCGGCCAGGTCCCCACTGTTGTCAATGACCCAGGTGGCATGGGCGCGCTTGTCGTCCAGGGGGAGCTGGGCGGCCAGCCGGGCGTCGGCGGCGTCGGAGTCCAGCCGGTCGCGCGACATCAGCCGGGCCTTCTGGAGCTCCCGGGGCACCCACACCACCGCCACGGCCTCCATCCAGGCGTGCATGCCGCTTTCGATGAGCAGGGGCACGTCGTAGATGACGCGCGTCACGCCCCGCTCCTCCAGCGCCTGGAGCTTGTCCATGAAGGCCTGACGCACCAGCGGGTGGGTGATGTCGTTGAGCGCGGCGCGCTCTGCGGGGTCCCCGAAGATGCGTGCGCCCAGCTTCACCCGGTCCAGCCGGCCGTCCGAGCCCACCACGCCGGGGAAGCGCGCCGCCACCGCGGCCAGCCCGGGCGTGCCCGGTTCCACCACCTCGCGGGCAATCACGTCCGCGTCCAGCACCTCCGCGCCCAGCTCCCGCAGGATGCGCGTCACGGTGCTCTTGCCGGAGGCGATGCCTCCCGTCAGTCCGAAGACGTGCACGGGCGTGGCCTTACTTCGCGGCCTTCTGCGTGGTGAACGTCAGCGACTGAACCGTCTTGCCGTCCTCGTTGAAGAAGATGGCCAGGCCCAGGCGGGGGTAGAGGAAGTAGGTGCGGAAGTCGTCCGTCAGCTTGCGCAGGTAGCAGGGCGTGGCGGGCGCGGCGCCGGAGGGGCAGGAGGGGCCGTAGCTGTTCTCCACCGTCTCCTTGTCGATGATGGGCCCGGGGAACACGTCGATGCGCTCCACCAGTTGCGTGTCCGGATCCACCTTGAACTGGGCCTGGGTGGTGCCCTTGATGGCCTCCTTGGCCAGGTACGCGATGATCTCCTTGCCGTCCTGTTTGACGGTGCGCGAGGGCTCACCGAACTTCTTGATGATTTCGTCGCGCTTCGACACGCCCGGCTCGATGCCCTGCCAGGGCTTGGCGGCGGCGGGGACGGCGAAGGTGAGGACGGCGAGGACGGTCAGGATGCGCATACGGCTCCTCCCTGCTGGAACGGGCGGGCAAGGCTCTAGCAACCCCCTATGCCCGACGGAAGTTTCTGCCGGTCATTCAACCACGAGACGCCTTGCCCCGTCCGGGGGGCTCTGCTACTCCGGCTTCATGCGCGTTCCTGGCATCAGGATCCTCTCCCTTCTCGTGCTGGCCGCCGCTGGGGCGGCCGGGGGCGCCGACTTCGTAGGCCCGGACAGCTGCAAGGGTTGCCACCCCGAGGCCTACGACGCCTGGATGCAGTCGAAGCACGCCCGGGCGGAGAGTTCGCTCACCGACCAGCAGAAGAAGGACGGGCGCTGCCTGTCCTGCCACTCGCCGGAGCAGGTCACCCAGGCGACGGTGAATGTCACCTGTGAGACATGCCACGGCGGCGGGCAGTACTACTCGCCCGAGTACGTGATGAAGGACTCGGAGCTGGCGCGCCTGGTGGGCCTGGTGGACCCCTCTGAGAAGCAGTGCCGCTCCTGCCACGACGCTTCCTCGCCCTCCCTCCGGCCGTTCGACTTCAAGGAGTCGCTCAAGGCCATCGACCACTGGTCCGCCGAGCGCGCCCGCCGCGCCGCGGATCCGTCGGCCAAGAAATGACGTTGTGATCAAGGTCCTCGACGCACGCTTCGTCACCACCGCCGTGGAGCCCAAGGGCTACCCGACGGACCACACGGCGGAGGTGGCCTTCGTCGGCCGCTCCAACGTGGGCAAATCCTCCATGATCAACGCGCTCACCGGCCGCAGGAAGCTGGTGCGCGTGTCCAACACGCCGGGGCGCACCCGGACGTTGAACTTCTTCGACGTGGACCTGGAGCGCGGCGGGGTGCGCCACCAGATCCGCCTGGCCGACCTGCCGGGCTACGGCTTCGCCAAGGCCAGCAAGGCGGACAAGGCCCAGTGGGAGAAGATGATCACCACCTACCTGGAGAAGCGGCACCGCCTGGAGGCCGTGGTCAGCATCGTGGACGTGGAGGTGGGCCCCACGCCGGACGACCTCACCACGCTCGACTATCTCCAGGCGCACAACCGCCGGGTGCTGGTGGTGGCCACCAAGGTGGACCGGCTCACCAAGGCCAGGCGCAAGCCGCGGCTGGTGGAGCTCTCCAAGCTGATGGACCTGCCGCTGGAGGTCATCCTCCCTTTCTCCTCCACGGAGAAGCTGGGCGTGGAGGAGGTCTGGGGCGCGCTGCTCGACACCTTCGGCAAGTCCACCCGCGTCTGAGGGCCGCCGGCATCATCCGGTAGCCGCCGCTCCCGGTGGGGTTCTGCTCCCGGGCCGGGGGGCGCTGTGGTAGGGACCGCGCCGTGTCCGAAAACGGC
The DNA here is from genome assembly GCF_900101905.1 of Myxococcus virescens. NCBI lineage: Bacteria > Pseudomonadati > Myxococcota > Myxococcia > Myxococcales > Myxococcaceae > Myxococcus > Myxococcus virescens. The sequence continues at coordinate 187,864 of NZ_FNAJ01000012.1, forward strand.
AAGGGAAATGGAAGCGACACGCAGCTGGCTCCCCGGGAGCTGCGTCAGCGGTTGATGAGGCTGTCCCCGCGTCAGCGGGTGGACGCCCTCCTGGATGTCGCGGAGGCCCGCGCGCTGGTGCGCTCGATGCCCGCCGAGGACCTCTACGTCACCATCCAGGAGCTGGGGCTCGCGGATTCGACGGAGCTGGTGCAGCTCGCCTCGCCCGGCCAGTTCCGCGCCTTCGTGGACCTGGCCGGCTGGCGGCGGGACGCGCTGGACTCGCACGCCGTCCTCACCTGGCTGCGCGCCGCGCGGGGCGGGGTGGAGGACACGGGGGAGTTCCTGCGCAAGCTGCACGCGCTGGACCTGGAAGTGCTCGAAATCCTCCTGCGCGAGTTCATCGAGGTGCACGACCTGGAAGAGAACCCGGACGTCAATCCGCCGGGCGTGACGATGGAGACCCCGGAGGGGCGTTACCTCGTCGAAATCAAGGTGGAGGGCGTGGAGATGTCCGCCGTCCGCTCGCTCCTCAACGACCTCATCGCGGAGAACCCCTTCGAGGCCGTGCGCCTGCTGGAGGCCGTGCGCTGGGAGATTCCCAGCGAGCTGGAGGAGACGGCGTACCAGTTCCGCCGCGGCCGACTCCAGGACATGGGCTTCCCGTCGCTGGAGGAGGCGGTGTCCCTGTTCAGCCGTGTGGACGTGGCGCCCGCGCCCGTGTCCGCCGCGCGTCCAGGGCTGGCGCCCACCACGGGCCATGTGGACTACCTGGAGGCGGCCTTCCGCGGCCTGACGATGGTGGAGGCGGTGAACGCGGAGGACGAGCTGCGCGAGGTGGCCAGCGCCGCGTTGGTGGCGGACCTGGCGGACCCGGGGGATTTGGACGCCATCCGCCGCGCGAGCGAGACGGTGCGTGACTACCTGTCCCTGGCGCTCGAGCACCTGACGGGCTCGGACCCGGAGCGCGCCACGGACGTGCTGCGCGACACGCCGCTGCGGCGCATCTTCCAGACGGGCTTCTCGCTCACGCTCCAGCTCAAGTTCCGCGCGGACCGGCTGGCCAAGGCGCCGGGCGCCCTGGTCGAGGGCGTGCTGATGGTGCTTCCGGAGGAAGCGGCCGCCATCTCCGCGCTGCGCCAGAAGCGGCCCCGGCGAGCGCTGCGCGTGGAAGGCGCGGAGCCGGTGCCGTTCCGCTCCCGGCGCGAGCTGGCCGCCACCGAGGCGCTGCTGGCCCGCGCGGAGGCCCAGGTGCAGGTGTTCCGCGGCGTGCTGGGTGGCACCGACGACTCGGCGCACGAGGCCCTGGCCCGCTTCGGCGTGCCCCTGGAGACGCTGGGCCTGGAGCGCCTCCTGGCCGCGGTGGTGGCCATGGCGGTGCTGGAGGAGCGCGCGGACGCGCGTCCGGTGCCGCTGGGGCGGGTGGTGGAACTGGGCCAGCGCCTCTTCGAGGGCGCCCCGGGAGCGCCGCGCCTGCGCGCCTCCGCTGCCGAGCGCGCCCAGAAGGGCCTGGAGCCGGCGGTGGCGCCGGAGGCGCATGCGGAGCTGCGCCGTCTGGTGACGCTGACCCTGTCGCGGCTGTTGGAGGAGCTGGGCACGCCCTGGCTCCAGGACGGGCGGCTGGAGCCGCTGGCCTCGGCGGTTCTTCCGATGGAGAGCAGCCCCGTCCCGTAGGAATTTCAGTCCGGGGCGGCCCACACGTCCGGCGAGGCCGCCCCGTTCTAGAAGATTCAGGGCTTTGCCCGATGGGGCCCCTGGCATGTCCTCTGCTTTCGCCCAGGCACGCGTATTGGTGCGCGACGCAACTGCCGGGAGGTGGGGTGAATGGTGCTGGGAGAGCAGGGGCAGCGCCGTGACGTGTGGGCCTTCTATGCGCTGACCGCTTTCGCGGCGGTCATGTACGCGGCGCCGGGTGAGTGGATCCCGGCGCTCGCACCGCTGCGCCTCGCGTTGGTGACGTCGGGGCTGGCGGCGGGACTCATGGTGATACGCCGGCTGGGGCGGGCGGAGCCGCTGTACGTGGACGGCTCGCGCGGCCTGGCGCTGATCGCCTTCTCCACGCTGGCGGTGGCGTCCGTCGGCTGGTCCGTGAATCCGGAGGTGACGACCACCACGGGCGTCGAGCTGCTGAAGCTGACCGCCATCTACATCACCTTCGTCAACGTCATCACCACCGGCCGCCGGCTGGCGGTGGTGTGCGGGGCCATGGTGCTGGCGTCGGTGGTGACGTCCTTTGGCGCCATCAACTGGTACCTGGTGGGCGAGGACCTGGTGGAAGGCTTCCGCGCGCGCTGGGTGGGTGTCTACGCGGACCCGAACCACATGGCCATGAACCTAGCGCTGGTGGTGCCGCTGGCGGTGGCCTTCGTGGCTCGCAAGGGCAGCGGCTGGGTGTGGCGTCTGGCGTGTCTGACGGCGGCCATCCTGGCGGTGGCGGCCATCGTCGTCTCGCACTCGCGCGGCGGCTTCATCGGTCTCTCCGCGGCCATGGCGCTGTGGGCCATCCGCGAGAAGCGCCGCATCCAGGCCATTGTCGTGGGCTCGCTCTTCGTGATGGGGCTGCTCGTCTTCGCGCCGCAGAGCTTCTGGCAGCGCAACGAGACGGTGGCCGAGTTCCACGAGGACGCGTCCGCCATGGGCCGCGTCTACGCGTGGCAGGTGGCCAGCCGCATCAGCCTGGACAAGCCGCTGCTGGGCGTGGGGGCGGGCGGCTTCCGCTACGCGTGGCCCATGTACGCGCCCCCCGAGGCGCGCCGGGCGTACGTGGCCCACAACATCTTCCTGGACGTCATCGGCGAGCTGGGCTGGGTGGGCCTGTTGTTCTTCATGGTGTTCACGGGGGGGGCCGCAGGCGGCGCCTTCGAGGCGTCGCGGGACAAGGAAGTGGGGTGGCTGGCGCGAGCCTTGTCCGCGTCAGTCGTGGGCTACCTCGTGTGTGACTTGTTCTCCGGCTACATCCTGTCCGCGCACTGCTACGTGCTCTTCGGCCTGGCGGCGGCGGCGCACCGGGTGGCGCGCGCGTCCGAGGCGGCGGACATGCAACGGGTTCCGGCTCCGAGCGGGCCGGTGGTGGCGACGTGGGAGGGGTCCGGACATGCGGCGTGAGGAGGCGCGGATGGGGCAGGAGCCCCTCCGCCTGGTTCAGTTCACCCGGTCTTTCCACATTGGAGGGACCGAGGTGCAGGTGCTGGAGCTGTTGCGGGGACTGCCCGCCAGCTACCGGTTGCAGGTGTCCGTGCTGGATGATTCGGGGCCGCTGATTGGCGCGGTGTGGAAGCTGGGCCACGCGCCCGCGGCCTTCCCGCTCAAGGGCTCCGTGGTGCAGCCGAACACGGCGTATCAGGTGTACCGCATGGCGCGCTGGCTCAAGGCGAACCGCGTGGAGCTGGTGCACGTGCATGACTTCTATTCCACGATGGTGGCCGTGCCGGCGGCGAAGCTCGCGGGCACGAAGGTCATCGTGGGCCGGTTGGACCTGGCGCACTGGCAGGGACGGGCGCGGCGCGCGGTGCAGTCACGGCTGTGCCGCATGGCGGACCATGTGATTGGCAACGCGGAGGCCATCCGCCACCAGCTCATCACCGAGGAGGGCTTGCCGGCCTCGCGCGTGTCCGTCATCCACAACGGCCTGGACTTGCCGCGCTTCGAGTCCCGCAGGCGCGAAGGGCTGCGCGGGCCGCTCCCCGACACGGGGGCCGCGCCGGTGGTGGTTCACGTGGCCAACATGAATCACCCGGTGAAGCGTCAGGAGGACCTGCTGCTCGCGCTGGCCCAGCTGCGCCATTCCGGCACCACGCTGCACGCCTTCCTGGTGGGGGATGGTCCGCGCCGGCCGGACTTGGAGAAGCTGGCGGGTGAGCTGGGCGTGTCCGATACCGTGCACTTCTTACGGCACCGCACGGACGTGCCCGCCATCTACGCCCGGGCGACCTTCGGCGTCCTCTGCTCCACCGCGGAGGGCATGTCCAACGCGGTGATGGAGGGCATGGCCGCGGGGCTTCCCATGGTGGTGACGCGCGTGGGTGGCAACACCGACCTGGTTCGCGATGGCGAACGCGGCCTCGTGGTGGACCCGGAGCGTCCCGCTCAGCTGGCCCAGGCCTTCCGTCAGCTTCTCGCGAATCCCGAGAAGGCGAGAAGCATGGGGCATGCGGCGCGGGACTTCGTGGCGCGCGAGCTCTCCCTGGAGAAGATGGTCCGGCGCCATGACGCGCTGTATCAGCGGATTGCCCGGGGCGCGGACGCCTGAGGCATGTCAGAGCGGTGTGGATACTGCGTCTCCACCGGGCGCAATGAGGGCGGGGCCGGGGCGTAGGGAAGGGGGCATCCCACCTCTTCCGGAGCCCGCACATGGTCCTGCCCTTGCTGCTCATCCTCGCCGCCGCGCCGTCCACCCAGACGTGGACGTTCAACACGGACGGTACGCCTGAAGTTCACATCGGCAATGTTGATGGCGCGGTGCGCGTAGATGCGGTAGACGGGAATGACGTGGTAATCACGGTTGTTTGGGAAGGCGCGGAGAGTTCTCGGAACGAAGTGGGCGTGGAAGTCGTCCAAGAAAAGGGTGCCATTCGAGCGCGGGTTTGTTGCGGTCCGTGTGAACAAGAAACGTGGTCCTGCCGTCGGAGCGGGCCCTCGGTGAAGTTCACGGCGAAGGTGCCACGGCGGGCGCGTTTGGATTTGGCGACGGTGGGTGGTCCGGTGACGGTGGCGGGCGTGAAGGGGCGGCAGTCGCTGGCGACAGTCAATGGCCGTGTGGACGTGAGCGGCTCGGAGGAGCGGTTGGATGTCAGCACGGTGAACGGCACCGTGGCATTGGCACCGCGGAAGGTCGTGGCTACTTCTGTGTCCTCAGTGGGCGGGGATGTCCGGCTGAAGCTGCCGGCCCAGGCGGATGTGAGGTTGGAATTCAATACTGTCGGTGGTCGTTTCAACGACAGTCCCGCGAGGTTGGGCGGCCGCGAGCAGACGTATGGCTCGGGCACCCACGCGGTGGATGTCAGCACGGTCGGCGGCTCGCTCACCGTGCAGCAATAGCTTTCGAGGCCCGTCAAGCACTGGGCCCGGGGCGCTCGCCGGTGAAACTCCAAGGCGCCGGCGAGCGCTCATTTTTTGTCCACGGATTGATGCGGTGCGTCAGTTGGGTGCGCCCGGCTTCCGGTGCTCGGCGCCGATGACGTCGCGGACCTGCTTGTAGCCGTCGCGGGCGAGCAGGGTGGCCAGGGTGGGGAGGATGTTTCCCACCATGCCTGGGCCCTCGTAGATGAAGCCCGTGTACACCTGCACCACCGACGCCCCCGCGCGCAGCTTTTCGTAGACGTCCTGGGCGGTGAAGACGCCCCCCACGCCGATGATGGGCAGCGCGCCCCCACTGCGCAGCCAGGCGCGGCGGATGACGGCGTTGGCGGGCTCACGGACGGGCGCGCCGGACAGGCCGCCGGCTTCCTTCGCCAGGGGATGCTCGAAGGGCCGGGCCACGGTGGTGTTGGTGGCGATGAGGCCGGCGAGCTTCTGGGCCCGCGCGACATCCACCACCTCGTCCACGGCCTCGGGGGACAGGTCCGGGGCAATCTTGAGGAACAGCGGCTTGCCCGGGGCCACGGTGGCCAGGCGTTCCTGCACCGCGCCCAGGAGCTGCCCCAACTGCTCGGGCTCCTGGAGCTTGCGCAGGCCCGGCGTGTTGGGGGACGAGGCGTTGACCACCACGTAGTCGCCCAGGGGCGCCAGCGCGTCCACGCAGGCCACGTAGTCATCCACGGCCTGCTCCAGCGGCGTGTCCTTGTTCTTGCCGATGTTCACCCCCAGCGGGCCCGGACGCCACGTCTGCATCCTCAGCCGCGCGGCGGCCTGGGTCGCGCCGTGGTTGTTGAAGCCCATGCGGTTGATGATCGCGCGGTGCTCCGGCAGGCGGAACAGGCGAGGGCTGGGGTTGCCGGGCTGGGGCCTGGGCGTGAGGGTGCCAATCTCCACCCCGGAGAAGCCGCAGGCGAAGAGGCCGTCCACCGCCTCCGCGTCCTTGTCCAGGCCGGCGGCCAGGGCCACGGGGTGGGCGAAGCGCAGGCCGGCCACCTCGATGGCCAGGCTGGGCGGGGCGCCCTCCAGGGCCTTCTCGCGCAGGGACTCGCACAAGTCGCGTGAGCGGCCCAGGTAGTGGAGCCCCGCCATGCCGAGCCGGTGCGCGCGCTCCGCGGAGAGCTGGAAGAGGAGCGAGCGGGTGAGTCCGTACATGGCGTGGCTCACGCGGGGATGAACGAGGCCTCACGGGCCCAGGCGAGCGTCTGATCCACCTGCTCGGGCGTGAGGATGCCGTTCTGTTCGATGATGTCGATCTCCCGCCGCATGTCCGTCTCCAGCAGGTAGGGGCCGTCGGTGTTGATGGTGAACTTCACCTTGCGGTCCCAGAAGGTGCGGATGATGTGGCGCAGCTCCTCCACGCCCTCCACGGCCTTGGTGTGCAGGTTGGACGTGGGGCACAGCTCCAGGACGATGTCGCGCTCGCGCAGCACCTTCATCGCGTGCTCGTCGTAGGCGGCGCGGATGCCGTGGCCGATGCGGTGCGGCTGGAGCTTCTCCACCACGGCCATGACGCCCTCGGCGCCGGTGCCACGCGTCTCGCCGGTGTGCACCGTGCACTTGAGGCCGGCGCGGCGCGCCCGCGAGAAGAGCTCTTCGTACTGGGTGACGACCTCCGGCTTCAGCTCCATGGCGTTCGTCTCCGTGCCGGCCAGGTCGATGCCGTACACGCCGCGCGTGCGGTACTTGATGGCCTTGTCCACGATGATGCTGTTGAGCCGGTGGTCGAACTCGCGGGCCAGGCAGAAGATGAGGCCCATCTTCACGCCGTACTCCAGCACCGCGCGGTCCATGCCGCGCAGCGCGGCGTGGATGATGTGGTCCAGGTCCAGCTCGGAGTTCAGGTTGCGCTTCATCGGGTTGAAGCGCAGCTCCATCTGCGTCACGCGGCTGCCGCGGTACTCCTTGCCGATGACCTCGTAGACGGAGCGCTCAATCGCGCTGGGGGACGACTGGATCTTCTCCGTCCAGGTGTGGAGGATCTTCAGGTAGTCGTCCAGGCTTCCCACCTTGCCCGGACGGGAGGTGATGAGCTCCACGAAGTCGAAGTAGTTCTTCACCGGGAGCTTGAAGCCCTGCTGGTGGGCGATGGACCAGAGGATGTGGGGCGCCACAGCGCCACCCACGTGGATATGCAGGTCGATCAGATCGCGTGCCATGTCGGCATGTATGCACAGTGCCGGGCGCGCGTAAAGACTACCGCCGGAGCAGCACGTACACCGCGCCGGTGCCCCCGTCCTGAGGCCGTGCGCTGGCGAACGCCAGCACCATCCGGCCAATCCGCTTTTCGGACAGCCAGCCCTTGAGCCGCTCCTTCAGCACGGGAATCTGGTCCTTGGAGTTCAAACCGCGACCGTGGACGACGAGCACGCAGCGCTTCTTCGCGCGGCGGCTGTCACCCAGGAAGCGCTCCAGCGCGTCGCGCGCCTCGTTCTGTGTCTTCCCGTGCAGGTCCAGCTGTCCCTGGATGGCGAAGTCGCCCCGGCGCAGCGCGCGCAGCAGGTTCCGGTCGATGCCGGGGCTCGCGCCTTCGATGTACTCATCCGTGCCGGTGAAGTCGAAGTCGCCCTGGCCGGCGACCAGCTCGGAGAGCTGCGCGAGCGCCTCCGCGTTTTCATCGATGATGGCCGGCAGGCGCGGGTTGGGCGCGGGCGCTTCGCCCCGGTTGGTGAGCTGCTGCACGCCGTCCATGGCGGAGAAGAAGAGGGAGGCATCGTCCTCCTCGCGGACCTTGGGTGCCTTCGTGGCCCGGGGCGGGGGCGCCGCGGCCTTGCGCTTCGCGACCTCCGCCGCGGCCTTCTCCTGCGCCTCCTTCTTCTCCTGGTCCTTCAACACCTGGATGGCGGACTTGAAGGGGTTGTTGCTGAAAGCCGCTTCCTTCTTCTTGGGGCCGTTGCGCTGCTGACTCATGGCGGAAAGTGCGTCCTCGTCGTGGGCGACTGTGAGGGATGTAATCCGGCGCTACAGCCCGCGCAGGCGCCGAATCTCTTCGTAGGCGTCGCGGATCTGCTGGAAGCGACGGGCGGCCTGCTCGGCGGCCTGACGGCCGAGGTGGGCGGATTTGTCGGGGTGGTGCTCCGCGGCGAGCAACCGGAAGGCTCGCTTCACCTCGACGTCGGTGGCGTCCGGCGTCAGGCCCAGCGCGGCGTAGTGTTCATCCCCGGCGCCCAGGTGCAGGGCGATGATGGCCTGCTCGTCCGCCTCGGAGATGCCCAGGCCCTCGGCGACGCGGCGCAGGACCTCCCGTTCGGAGCGCTGCATTCCTCCGTCGGCCAGCGCCAGCTCGTAGAGCGTGTCCAGCAGCCGGTGCCGCTCGGCCGAGGGGAGCTGGGCATGGCAGGCGCTGACGGCCGCGTCCAGGTCGGGCGGGTGGGCCAGGAAGACCTTGAGGTGGCTCCGGACGACCTCCAGCGCCTCGGGGCCGTAGCCCAGGGTCGTCTGGAAGTAGCGCCGCACCACGCGCACCTCGTCGCGGCGGACCTCGCCATCCGCGTGGGCCACCTCGACGAACACGGCGCACAAGTCACTGGCGAACTGCTCGTAGGGCTCCTCCTCGCGAGGCACGAGCGCCGCCTCCGACGTGGCGTCATGGACGGACGCGTAGGGGGCGTGGGAGAAGCCGGACAGCGCCTCCGGGTCTTCGGGCGGGAGGGCGTGCTGGGCGTCGTAGTAGCGCCCCGCGAAGCCGCCCGCGATGAGCAGCAGGACAATGGCCCAGGGGCTGCCCACGAGCAGCCCCGCCATCAACCCCAGCATTGCTCCCAGAACTGTTCCTGCGCCCATGGCCGACGTTCCGCTCCCTTTCCGGCGGGGGAGTTTCGCATAGAGTGGCACGGGTGAACGCCCAGTTGATGGATGGCAAGGCAGTTGCGGCGCGCGTGCGAGCGGAGGTCAAGGCGGAGGTCGACCGGCTCAAGCTCGAGCATGGCCTGACGCCGGGGCTGGCCGTGGTGCGCGTGGGGGAGGACCCCGCCTCCAAGGTCTACGTCAATGGGAAGAAGAAGGCCGCGGAGGAGGTGGGCTTCCGCTCCTGGGAGCTCCACCCGGACGAGGGCATCACCCAGGCGGCGCTGCTGGAGCTCATCCACCAGCTCAATGCGGACCCGGCGGTGCACGGCATCCTGGTGCAGCTGCCGTTGCCCAGGCACATCGACCCGGACGTCATCATCTCCGCCGTGAAGCCGGAGAAGGACGTGGACGGCTTCCACCCGCTCAACGCCGGCAACCTGCTGCTGGGCCGGTCCACCACCCGGGCGTGCACGCCCTACGGGGTGATGCGGCTGCTGGAGGAGATTGGCTGCGACCCCGCGGGCAAGCGGGCGGTGGTGGTGGGGCGCAGCAACATCGTGGGCAAGCCCATGGCGCTGATGCTGCTCCAGAAGAACGCCACGGTGACCATCTGCCACAGCAAGAGCGACCTGCGCCGGGAAGTGGAGGGCGCGGACATCCTGGTGGTGGCGGTAGGCGTGGCCGAGCTGGTGAAGGGCGCGTGGATCAAGCCCGGCGCGGTGGTGATTGACGTGGGGATGAATCGCAAGCCGGACGGCAAGCTCGTGGGCGACGTGGAGTTCGCGGCCTCCGCCGAGCGCGCGTCGTTCATCACCCCCGTGCCCGGTGGCGTGGGGCCCATGACCATCGCCATGCTGATGCGCAACACGCTCGACGCGGCCGTCCGCTACGGCCTGGTGCCTGTCGTCAAGTAGGCCGTGAGGGTGACGCGCTGGGGCCCCGGTCCCAGCTCCGCCTGCGCGTACTCGTGCATGGACCAGAGCAGCGGCTCCCACTGCGCGCCCAGCGCCCTGCGCGCCAGCATGACGGGCGCGCTGGAGCGGGTGGTGGCATCCACCATGGCCGCCGTGGACGGGTAGTCGATGGTGCCTTCCACTTCGTTCACCGTGACGTGGGTGAAGCCCGCGCTGGACATCTCTCGCTGACAGGTGTCGGGGTCGGACAGGGGGATGGCGCCCGGCTGCGATGGCTTCGCGCCCAGCTGCTCCCAGAGGCGCGTGTACACGGCGCGCAGCTCTTTCGAGCGCTCGAAGGGCGTCCAACTGGACACGACGGCCCGGCCGCCCGGCTTCAGGACCCGGTGAAGCTCCTGGAAGCCACGCGCCCGGTCCGGGAAGAACATCAGGCCGAACATGGAGAAGGCGGCGTCGAACGCGTTCGCCTCGAAGGGCAGCGCCATGCCGTCACCCTCCAGGATGTCGATGTCGAGCTTCGCCTCCACGGTCCGGGCGCGCAGGGCGGCGATCATCTCCGGGGAGAAATCCACCGCCGTGACGCGGGCGCCGTCGCGCGCGGCGAGCAGCGCGAGCGTGCCCGGCCCCGTGGCGACGTCCACGACACACGTCCCTTGCACCACGCCGGCCCGGAGCAGGGCATCCCTGGAGAACGTCTCGAAGGTGGGCATCAGCTCGCGCACGTACTCCGGCGCCACCAGGTTCCAGGCCTCGGGTTGGGCAAGGGGCGAGACGGCGGACATGGGGGCTCCTGGACGTGGGGGCTCGGCATGGCCCGGTTCCCGTGGAAGCCTGCACGGCGGGGCCTGAAGGCGCAATTTTGTTGCGACAGGCAGGGCCCCCAGCGTTTCCGCGGCGTGCGTCCGCTGTACGCGCGCTCGGGCGTTGTCCTAGCGTGCTTCGCCTCACCGTGGGGGAGGCGGCACCATGCCGAGTCGCGAGGAGCAGATCGCCGGGGGAATCTACGGAGTGCTGGTGGGGGATGCCTTGGGCGTGCCCTACGAGTTCCACGCACCCGAGCGGATTCCACCGCCCGAGGCCATCGACTTCCAGCCGCCCGAGGGCTTCCAGCGCGCGCATGACGGGGTTCCGCCGGGGACCTGGTCCGATGATGGCGCGCATGCGCTGTGCCTGCTGGACTCGTTGCTCTTCCAGGGTCGATTGGACCCAGAAGACCTGGGCCGCCGTTTGGTGAACTGGCTGGAGTGGGGCTACCTCGCGGTGGATGGCCAGGTGTTCGACGTGGGCATCCAGACACGCACGGCCCTGGCCTCGGTCCACGCAGGGACGCCCGCGCTGATGGCCGGCCCCAAGGGCGAACGAGACAACGGCAATGGCTCGTTGATGCGCGTGCTGCCATTGGCGCTCTGGCATTCAGGCCATGACGCGAAGCTCGCCTCGGACGCGATGACTCAGTCTCGCGTCACGCATGGACACATGCGCTCCCAGGTGTGCTGTGCGCTGTATTGCTTGTGGGCCCGCCGCATCCTCCAGGGCGCGCGTGCTTCGGATGCATGGACGGACGCGGTGGAGACGTTCCGCAAGCTGTATCCCGAAGGCTTCGAGGCTCGCACTGAGCTGGACACGCAGGTCCTGCCGCCGGGCTGGGAGGCGATTCGAGGCACGGGCACGGGCTACGTGGTGGATTGCCTGCGCTCCGCGCGCCAGTGCGTGGTCGAGCACGACACCTACGCACAGGTGGTGAAGGCCGCGGTGCGCCTGGGCCGGGATACCGACACCACCGCGGCGGTGGCGGGAGGTATCGCTGGGCTCATCCACGGCGTGAATGGCATCCCGGCGCGTTGGCGTGAGTCGTTGCGCGGGGGCGAGTTGTTACATCCCATGTTGCAGAAGCTGCTCAAGTGCGCCGTGCGGTGAGCTTGACCCGGCTTTGTCCCCACAGATGCAGACATGGACCCTGAGCGCGCCCGCGCGTTTGGCGAGTGTCGTGCCGGGCAGCGACCAGGTCTGTGTGAGCGCCGTGCCGACCTCGGAGACGCAGGGGTCGGACGCTGGCCCGTCCACGCCCGCCCAGAGTCAGCCCGTGTACGTGTTGCTGGCCCCTCCGGGGCAGCAGATGATGGACACCATGCCTACCCCCTGACACATGCCTCGGTTGTTCGACGCTTGTTCAATCCCTGTCGATGGAACGAGCGGGTGACGGTGTGTTTCACACCGTCATCAACGAGCCCCGAGGGCAAGTTGCATGTTTTTGTTGGAACAGTCTGCTTATTCCGACAAGTTTGGATTGCCAGGGGTGTGTAAGGGGATAGGATGGCGACTCATCCGGGGGGGCCGGTATGGCCGGGGTGAGTCACGCAATGATTGACCAGGATGTGGGCGCGCCTGTGCTTCGGGGGCGATTCGGCCATACACGCGGGGAGAACGTGCGGACGGAGGGTACCGTGTCAACGGAGACTTCCGGCAACATGGTGCTCACACGTGGGGTCGACGCGCTGGAGGTGCGGGTGGAGGCACTGCTCGGCGAGCACCTGGAGGCCGTGCGACGGCGGGTGGACTCTCGCTTCGCCGTGCTGATGGTGGGGCAGTGGCTGGTCGCCATCGCGGTGGCGGCGGTGCTGTCGCCCTTCGCCTGGCAGGGGACGTCGCGGGTGGTGCATCCCCATCTGCACGTGGCGGTGGTGCTGGGGGGCCTGCTGTCCGCCTTCCCGCTGGTGCTGGTGCGGCTGCGAGCCGGGGACGTCGTCACGCGGCACGTGGTGGCGGTAGCGCAGATGCTCTGGGCCGCGCTCTTCATCCACCTGACGGGCGGCCGCATCGAAACGCACTTCTATGTGTTCGGCTCGCTGGCCTTCCTGGCCTTCTACCGGGACCCGGCCGTGATGGCGACCGCCACCGTCACGGCGGTGCTGGAGCACTGCCTGCGCGGCATCTGGTGGCCAGAGTCCATCTTCGGCGTGTCGAATCCCGCGTGGTGGCGCTTCCTGGAACACTCCTTCTGGATGGTGTTCGTCAACGGGGTGCTGGTGATTGCGTGCCGCGAGACGCTGGGGGAGATGCGGCGCGTGGCGGTGCAGCAGGTGTTGCTGGAGGGCGCGTACGCGAACGAGCGCGTGGACCATGAGCACGCGCTGGCACGCGTGCGCCGGGAGATGAGCTCCTACCGTGAGCAGGCCGCGCGGGTGGAGAAGCTGGCGGCGGTGGGGCGGATGACGGCGACGGTGAGCCACGAGCTGCGCAACCCGCTGGCCGCGGCCCGCACCGCCAACGCCGTGGTCGTCCGTCACCTGCGCAAGCTGGACGTGACGCTGGCGGACCAGCGGCTCCAGCGCTTCCTGGAAATCATCGAGCGCGAGCTGGCGGTGTGTTCACGCATCTCCTCCGAGCTGCTGGACTTCGCCCGCGAGCGTCCGTTGGAGCTGCGGCCCTGCTCGCTGCACGCGTTGATGGAGGAGGTGCTGGACGTGGTGCCGGGCCGCGAAGGCGTGCGCATCCAGAACAGCGTCCCCCTCTCGCTGGAGTCGCCCTGGGTGGACCGGGAGCTGCTGCGCAAGGTGCTCATCAACCTGGTGCAGAACGCGGTGGAGGCCATGCCCGCGGGCCGTCTGGGCCGGGTGGACGTGTTCGCCGAAGGCGGCAATGGCAGCGCCTTCATCATCCGCGTGTCCGACAACGGCATGGGCATCCCGGAGGCGATGCAGGAGCGCATCTTCGAGCCGCTCTTCACGACGAAGCCCGCGGGCACGGGCCTGGGACTGTCAGTCGTGGCCAGCACGGTGCGGCAGCACGGCGGCACCCTGAGCGTGGAGAGCCGGGAAGGGGAGGGCAGCGTCTTCACCCTCTGCCTCCCGGCGGGTTGCCCCGCCGCCGAGGTCGCCCTCTAGCTCCAGGACACCTCGTACTCGCCATCCAGCAGGCCCGTGGCACGCCCGCGGATGTGCGTGTCGCGGGCGCCAATGGCGGCCAGCGCCGCGCGGAGCACGCCCTCGTGGTAGCTGTGCGGCATGAAGTCGCGGAACATGGTGAGGCGGCCCTGGCGCTCGCCCAGCCACTCCACGTCCCGCTCGCCGTAGCTGACGGCGGTGCTGTAGCCGGACGGCAGGTTGCTGACGAGCCGGCGCGGGCAGCCCCCGGACAATGCCAGGAAGCTGCGCCCCACCACGGTGCTCAGGAAGTCCTGCGCGGACCGGGCGCCAATGGTCCGCATGGCCGGCTCGAAGCCGCCCAGCCGCGGCGCCAGCAACCCCGCGGCGCTGAAGGACAGCCGCAGGAAGCTGGTGATGGGGTACAGGAAGAAGGGCACGAAGGCGCGCTCGCGCGAGGCCGCCAGGCACCGCGCCGCGGCGGCTTCCCCCGCCTCCTTCCGGACCACGTCCAGCGCCCCCAGGAAGAACATGCCCCGGGCGCGGTCCTTCTCCTCCGCGCGGCTCAGCCGCCGAGCCAGCTCCGTCAAAGGTTCAGGCGTTTCCCGCTCGACCTCAAACGCAATCATGGCCACCCCTGCGCTGGGAGGCGGCACTCGACGTGCGCGCCCCTCCTTGTGTGGCTACGAAAGTGAGGGAAACCGAGAAAGTGTGAAAGCCCGCACCGCTGCAACCCCGGGGCAGGGGGAGCGCCATTGGTGAACAGAGTGGGCGCTGCGTCAGAGGGAGCGCCGGGCTCCAGATGCCGGGAGGCGTGGCCGCGGGCGGTGTGGCCTGAACATCAATTCACGGCGGTTGGCCGACGCTCCAACCGCCGCGTTTTGAACGCTCAGGCCTGGAAGGCTTCGCGGACCCCGTCGCGACGCAAGGTGAAGAGCATCCACACGGCCACCGGGACGCCAATGACGCAACCGGGTGACAGGATGTAGAGCGCGGTGATGCCGCCCACCGTGGCCAGTCCGTAGCCCTTCAGGTTGAGCGCGCTGATGGCGCCCCAGGCGGACAGCACCCCGCAGAGGATGCCCACCAGCAGCATCAGCGCCAGCGTGGGCGACAGCTCCAGCGTGGACGCCTCCGCGCCCGCGGGGACGAAGGGCGAGGTCACCTTCAGCGCCGCCAGCACGAAACCGGCGATGTTGTAGATGACGTTCAGCACGCCCACGCACAGCAGGAAGAAGGCGGGCGGACGGATGATGTTGAGGACCTTGCTACGCGGGTCGCTTGGGGGCAGGTGGATTCCAGGGCCACTCATGAACGGGCTCGCAGTGCGCTCACGATCATCCGCGTCGCCGGGGACTTGTTGAGCGTGTAGAAGTGGATGCCAGGCACGCCGCGCGACAGCAGCTCCATGCACTGCACCGTCGCATGGGCCACGCCGAGCTGGGCCATGGCCTCCGGGTTGTCCTTCACCCGCTCGAGCTGCAACGCCAGGCGCATGGGCACGGTGGCTCCGCACAGGCGCGTGAATCGTTGGATCTGCTCGTAGTTGGTGATGGGCATGATGCCGGGGACGATGGGGACGTTGATGCCCGCGCGGCGCGCCCGCTCCACGAAGTCGAAGTAGAACGCGTTGTCGAAGAAGAGCTGCGTCACCACGAAGTCCAGGCCGGCATCCACCTTGGCCTTGAGATGACGCAGGTCGTCGTCACGGGAGGGCGTCTCCACGTGGCCCTCCGGATAGCACGCTCCCCCGAGGCAGAAGTTGAAATCCTCTTCTCGGATGAATCGCACCATCTCCGATGCGTAGCGGAAACCCCCGGGCGCGGGCTCGAAGACGGTCTGGCCCTTGGGGGGGTCTCCGCGCAGCACCAGGATGTTGTCCACCTTCGCGGCGGACAGGCGCTCCAGCACGGTGCGCAGCTCCGCCGGGGAGTGCCCCCCGCACGTCAGGTGCGCCATCGCCTCGATGCCCGCCTCCTGCTTGATGCGCAGCACCAACTCCACCGTCTTCGCCCGCGTGCTGCCCCCCGCGCCTTCCGTCACGGAGACGAAACCCGGCTGCAGGGTCGCCAGGTCTTCCAGCGCCTTGAGCAGGTTCGCCTCGCCCTCGTCCGTCCGGGGCGGGAAGAACTCGAAGGAGAAGCACGGGTCGGAAGGATTCAACCGATTACGAATCTTCATGTCGGCCCCAGTGTAGACGCTCCGCGTCGTCCTTGATCGGGCAAGTCTCGCGGCTATAGTCCGCGCCGTTTTCCACACCCCTCCAGGAGAATGAAGATGGCCCGGCAGACGCCCCTCAACGCGGCACACCGCAAGCTGGGGGCCCGGATGGTCGACTTCGCTGGCTGGGACATGCCCGTCCAGTACAGCTCCGTCATCGGCGAGCATGAGGCCGTGCGCACCGGCGTCGGCCTGTTCGACGTCTCCCACATGGGGGAGGTGGAGTTCTCCGGCCCCGGCGCCTTGGACACGGTCAACGCGCTCATCTCCAACGACCTGACCCGCATCGCGGACGGGCAGGCGCTGTATGCGGGCTTGCTCGACGAGCGGGGCACCTTCGTGGACGACGTGGTCGCCTACCGCTTCAGCCCCGAGCGCATCCTCATCTGCGTCAACTCCAGCAACCGCGAGAAGGACGTCGCGTGGATGAAGACGCACGCCAAGGGTGTGGCACCCGTGGACCGGAGCGACGACTACGCGCAGATTGCCGTGCAGGGCCCCAAGGCCACCGGCCTGGTCCAGCGCCTGACGAAGACGGACCTGTCGAAGATTGGCACCTACCGCTTCGCCGAGGGCGAGGTCGCCGGGGTGAAGTGCCTCATCTCCCGCACCGGCTACACCGGCGAGGACGGCTTCGAGCTGTACAGCGCGGCCGGGGACGCGGTGGCGCTGTGGGACGCGCTGCTCACCGAAGGCCAGCAGGACGGCGTGAAGCCGTGTGGCCTGGGCGCCCGTGACAGCCTCCGCACGGAGATGAAGTACGCGCTCTACGGCAACGACATCGACGACCAGCACACCGCGCTGGAGGCCGGGCTGGGGTGGATCGTCAAGCTCGACAAGGCGGCCTTCATTGGCAAGGAAGCGCTGGCGGCGCAGAAGGCCGCGGGCGTGAAGCGCAAGCTGGTGGGCTTCGAGCTGACCGGCGGCGGCATTCCGCGCCACGGCTACGCCATCCTCAAGGACGGCGCGCCGGTGGGGGAGGTGACCAGCGGCACCATGGGCCCCACCGTGAAGAAGGCCATTGGCATCGGCTACGTGCCCACCGAGCTGTCCGCGGAGGGCTCCACCTTCGACGTGGACATTCGCGGCCGCGCGGTGCCCGCCGTGGTGGTGAAGACCCCGTTCTACAAGAAGCCCTGAAGCATTCCCGTTCCAACCAGGAGCAACGACATGGCCGACAACATCCCCGGCGACCTGAAGTACACCCGTGAGCACGAGTGGGCCCGCGTCCAGGGCACCTCGGTGGTGGTGGGCGTCACGCAGCACGCGCAGGAGTCCCTGGGCGACGTGGTCTATGTGGAGCTGCCCAAGGTGGGCTCCACGGTGACGGAGGGCAAGCAGTTCGGCGTCATCGAGTCCACCAAGGCGGTGTCGGAGCTGTACTCGCCGCTGACGGGCAAGGTGGTGAAGGTGAATGACGGGCTGTCGGACAACCCCTCCACCGTGAACACCGACCCCTACGGTGCGGGCTGGATTGTGGAAATCGAGCCCTCGGACCCCAAGCAGGTGGACGGACTCCTGGACGCCGCCGCGTACACCGCCCTGCTCCAGAACAGCTGAGAGTGAAGGGCCGGGGACTGGTTGTTAGGGACGGTCCTCGACTTCTCGACGCACGACTCGCCTGCGAGCCACAAAGCCATGTCCTTGAACTGGAAGTATCAGGAGCCGTTTGCCGGCCGTCACAATGGTCCGGATGACACCGAGCTGAAGCAGCTGCTGTCCGCGCTGGGCGTGGACTCGCTCGATGCCTTCATCGACCAGGCCGTCCCGCCCGCCATCCGCGCCAAGGAGCCGCTGAAGCTCGCGACCGCGCGCGGCGAGCACGAACTGCTGGCGGCCTTGGAGGCCATCGCCGCGAAGAACCAGGTGTTCCGGTCCTTCATCGGCATGGGCTACCACGACACGCACACGCCGAACGTCATCCTCCGCAACGTCTTCCAGAACCCGGGCTGGTACACCCAGTACACGCCCTACCAGGCGGAGATTGCGCAGGGCCGGCTGGAGGCGCTGCTCAACTTCCAGACGCTGGTCATGGACCTGACGGGGCTGGAGGTGGCCAACGCCTCGCTGCTGGATGAAGGCACCGCCGCCGCCGAGGCCATGGCCCTGGCCCTGGCCGTGCACCAGAAGGGCGAGGAGGCCGGCGCGGCCTTCTTCGTCTCCGAGGGCTGCCACCCGCAGACGGTGGACGTGGTGCGCACCCGCGCCCAGCCGCTGGGCGTGGAGGTGGTGGTGGGCGACCACCGCACGGTGGACTTGAGCTCGAAGAGGTTCGTGGGCGCGCTGGTGCAGTACCCGACCACCGACGGCGCGGTGCATGACTACCGGGCCTTCGGCGAGCAGGTGCACGCCGCGGGCGGCCTGTTCGTGGTGGCCGCGGACCTGCTCAGCCTGACGCTGCTGACGCCGCCGGGTGAGTTCGGCGCGGACGTGGCGGTGGGCAGCGCCCAGCGCTTCGGCGTGCCCATGGGCTACGGCGGTCCGCACGCGGGCTACTTCGCCACGAAGAACGCGTACACCCGCGTCATGCCCGGCCGCATCATCGGCGTGTCCGAGGACGCGCAGGGACGCCGCGCGCTGCGCATGGCGCTCCAGACGCGTGAGCAGCACATCCGCCGCGAGAAGGCGACGAGCAACATCTGCACCGCGCAGGTGCTGCTGGCCGTCATCGCCAGCATGTACGCTGTCTACCACGGCCCCTCCGGGCTGAAGGCCATCGCCGAGCGCGTGCACGGCCTGACGGTGCTGCTGGCGCGCGGGCTGGCGAAGCTGGGCCTCAAGCTGAAGCACGACCAGTACTTCGACACGCTGCGCGTGGAGCTGTCGGCCGCGCATGTGCGCGCGGTGCTGGGAGCCGCCGAGGCGGCGCGGATGAACTTCCGCCGCATCGACGAGAAGACGCTGGGCGTGGCCCTGGACGAGACGACGCGGCCCGCGGACGTGGAGGACATCCTGGCGGCCTTCGCCACCGGCACCGGCAAGTCCTCCGCGCCGGTGTTGGCGGACCTGGTGGGAGACGGCGTAGAGAGCGCCGTGTCGCAGGCGCTGCGCCGCTCGAGCGCGTACCTCACGCACCCCGTCTTCAACAGCTACCACTCCGAGACGGAGATGCTGCGCTACATCCGGCGGCTCGAGGCGAAGGACCTGTCCCTCACGCACTCGATGATTCCGCTGGGCAGCTGCACCATGAAGCTCAACGCCACCGCGGAGATGATTCCGGTGACGTGGCCCCAGTTCGGTCGGCTGCACCCGTTCGCGCCCACCTCGCAGGCGGCTGGCTACAAGGTCATCTTCGAGCAGCTGGAGCAGATGCTCACGCAGGTGACGGGCTTCGCGGGTTGCTCGCTCCAGCCCAACGCCGGAAGCCAGGGTGAGTACGCGGGCCTGCTCGTCATCCGCGCGTACCACCAGAGCCGCGGCCAGGGGCACCGGGACGTGTGCTTGATTCCGTCCTCCGCGCACGGGACCAACCCGGCTTCGGCGGTGATGGCTGGCTACAAGGTCGTCGTCACCCGGTGCGATGAGAACGGCAACATCGACCTGGATGACCTGCGCGCGAAGGCGGAGGCGCACAAGGACGCGCTCGCCGCGCTGATGGTGACGTACCCGTCCACCCACGGCGTGTTCGAGGAGGAGATTCGCGAAATCTGCGCCATCGTCCACGAGCGCGGCGGCCAGGTGTACATGGACGGCGCCAACCTCAACGCGCAGGTGGGCCTCACCTCGCCCGGGTTGGTGGGCGCGGACGTGTGCCACATCAATCTGCACAAGACGTTCTGCATCCCGCACGGCGGCGGCGGCCCGGGCATGGGCCCCATCTGCGTGGCCAGCCACCTGGTGAAGTTCCTGCCGGGGCACCCCGTCATCCAGACGGGCGGCTCGGAGGCCATTGGCGCCATCTCCGCGGCGCCGTGGGGCAGCGCGAGCATCCTGCTCATCTCCTGGATGTACATCGCGATGATGGGCGGCGAGGGCCTCACCCAGGCCACCAAGCTGGCCATCCTCAACGCCAACTACGTCGCCGAGCGGCTCAACGCCCACTACCCGGTGCTGTACCGGGGCAAGCGCGGCAAGGTGGCGCACGAGTGCATCGTCGACCTGCGCCCGCTCAAGAAGACGGCGGGCGTGGAGGTGGAGGACGTGGCCAAGCGGCTCATGGACTATGGCTTCCACGCGCCCACCGTGTCCTTCCCGGTGGCGGGCACGCTCATGATTGAGCCGACGGAGAGCGAGTCCAAGGCGGAGCTGGACCGTTTCTGCGACGCGATGATCGCCATCCGTCAGGAGATTCGGGACATCGAGGAGGGTCGCATGCCCAAGGACAACAACGTCCTCAAGCACGCCCCGCACACCGCGCGTGTCGTCGCCGCGCCGGAGTGGAACCGTCCCTACTCGCGCGAGCAGGCCGTGTTCCCCACGCCGTGGGTCCGCGACAACAAGTTCTGGCCCTCCGTGGGCCGGCTCAACAGCGTGCTCGGTGACCGGAAGCTGGTCTGCTCGTGCCCGCCCATCGAGGACTACATGACGCCGGAGCCGAAGGCCGCCACGGCCTGACGCATCCCGCGCATCGGGTGATGCCATGGGCCGTCTCCCTGGTCGGGGAGGCGGCCTTCGTCTTTACGCGGGCATGTCCAGCGCGGCCCGGTCCGGCTCCACGTGGACCACCACGTCCACCACCTGCGGATAGGCGCCTTGCAGCGTGCGCTCCACGCGGTCCGCGACCTCATGGGCCTGCGCGGTGGTGAGCTGCGGGTCCACCTCGATTTTGAGGTCCACGTAGACGCTCTCCTCCATGCCGCGGCTGCGCACGTCGTGGCAGGAGCGCACGCCCGGCACCGCCAGCGTGTGCCGCTTCACCTCGTCTGGGTCCAGGCGCGCCGTGTCGGAGAGGATGCCCACCGCCTGCCGGACGATGCCGTAGGCCACCCAGGCCACGAACACCATCACGGCCAGCGCAATCAGCCCATCCGCGCGCGGGTAGCCCAGCCACACCAGCAGCAGGGAGGCCAGCACCGCGAGGGTGACGTAGACGTCGGACATCGTGTGGCTCGCGTCCGCGAGCAGCAGGGAGCTCTTGTACTTGCGCCCGTAGTACCGCTCCACCCGCGTCACCACCATGTTCACCACCAGGGTGAAGGCCATGACGGCCGCCATGGTGCCCGTCACCTGCGGATGCTTGTCGTTGAGCACGGAGTCGAGCGCCATGCGCCCCAGCTCCAGCATGCCCACGCCAATCATCGCGCCAATGCCCAGCGACGCCAGCGCCTCGAACTTGCCGTGGCCGTAGGGGTGGTCCTCGTCCGCCGGGCGTGACGCCACGCCCATGGCCACCAGCCCCAGCACGTTGGAGCCGCCGTCGATGAACGAGTGCAGCCCGTCCGCCGTCACCGCCGCGGACTGGCTGAGCATTCCGAAGATCAGCTTGGCGCTGGCCACCACCCAGTTGGCCACGAGGATGCCCAGCAGCACCCTGCGGACCTTCCGGTTCCGCTCCTGCTGCGCGAGGTTTCTGTCGGTGAGCGTCGTTGCTTCCACGGGGCCGCACGGTACTTCAGTGCGCGCTCAGTTGGGCTGGCGGAACAGCCGCATCTTCGGGCCGCCGCCCATCTCCATGAAGAATCCGAACTGGAACTTCACCTTGGCGTCGTCCGACAGCAGGCCGGGCGGCGGGTTGGGGAAGGGCTGCGCGCGTTTGAAGGACGACACTGCCTCGAAGTCGAGGAAGTCGAGCCCGCTGCTCTTCTCCACCTGGATGTCCGTCACCTGGCCGCGCTCGTCCAGCGTGATTTGCAGCAGCGTGTACCGGTCCCTCCCCGTGTAGATGCCGCCGGTGGGGTCTCTCCGGCGCAGCTGCTCGTTGGGGTTCCAGTGCATGCCCACGCTCTGCTTCACGCGGTTGAAGAAGCTGGCGTACTTCCACTCACGCGTGTTGAGGAGGGTGCCATCGCCTTCCTCCGCGTCCTGCAGGTGGTCGTTGGGCGCGGCGCCCAGGACCTTGTCCATGACGGCTCGCGACGGCGTCAGCGACGCCAGCCCCGGAGCGCCCGCGCGGCCCGTGGAGCCGGCTTCCTCGCCGCCGGTGCCGGGCTGGATGTTGAGGCGCTTGGAGTTGCCCACCACCTCGTCGCTCTCGTTCTGGTTGTTCACCGTCATGCCCGGACCCGGAGACGTCGGGTCCGTCTTCATCGCGACCTCGTTCTTCTTTCGGGCGTCGGGAATCTCGAAGGCGGGCTTCTGGCCACCCAGGGACACGGGCCGGTCGTCGTTGCCCATGCCGTTGTTGCCGGCCATGCGCGGCGGCGTCTGCGCGTCCGTATTCTGGCCTTCTTGATTCTGCGGCGCCGTCCGCTGGGGCATGGCGTTCCGGTAGAAGGGCGTCTGCTCCCGCGCGCGCGTCTCCTTGTCCACGCGGTTGTTGCTCTCCGCGAGGTACTTCGCGTTCGGGTCCACCTCGTCGTTGCCGGGCGCGACGTCCACCACCTGCCCCTTGGGTGTCTCGTCGGGCTTCTTCTCCTCCGGCTTCTTGTCCTGGGCCTTGGGACGCTCCGACGTCTGGGACTTCGTCTGGGGGGAGGCCTTGCCGCGGTTCTTCGCCCATTGGTCGGCGGTGAGCGGACGCACGGCCACGGAGGTGGGCCGCGTCACCGGCTTGCGTGCCTTCCCGTCGCCCTGGAACGAACTCGTCAGCAGCAGGGTTCCCACGTAGACGGCATGGAGGAGCAGGGCGAGCGCAATCGCCGCGGCGAAACGCCCCGCGGACGACCCCTGCCGCCTCCGGCGGCGCCAGTTTGTTGGAGAACCCGTGCTCACGGCGGGATGATAAACCTCCGAACGGGCGGACTAGTCCCGTCGCGTTCGCGGCTGAACAGGTGAAAGGTCAGGTCGATTCGCGGGCCGCGCACGGGTTTGAAGGATAACCCCTCCCAGCCTCAATAGATGGGGGCCACCTCGGCACCGTTGAAGTAGTGACGGAGGATGTCCTGGTAGCGCTGCCCGGCCTCCGCCCGGCCAATGGCGCCCGTCTGGCACATTCCTACGCCGTGCCCCCAGCCCCCGCCACGGAAAAGCCAGCCGGTGAGCCGGCCCCCGGCATCCCGCTCGGCCTCCACCACCGCCATGCTGCTGTTGAGCATGCCGAACAGGCGGCGGATGTTGAGCTCGCCGCGCACCTGGGTGGCCCCCTTGTCGCCGGACACGGTCAGCACGGCCGCGCGGCCGGAGACGCCCCGGTCCGTCAGCGCCAGGGCCTGGACGCGCCCCACGCCCAGCCGCTTCAGGCGGGTGTCCACCTGCTCGGCCGTGAAGCGCTTCTCCCACCGGAACTTGCTGGGCTGCGCGAAGCTGGACAGCCGGCAGGCCGCCGGGAGGTTGGCGGTCGTCAGCCAGCGCTCCAGGCTGGCGGGCAGGGGATGGGCGCCCACGGGGCCGATGACGTCCGGGCGGCCACGCAGGCTGGGGTCCGGAGGCCCGCCCCACACCACGTCGTTGTCCTCGGTGTGGCCGCCGCAGACGGCGCTGTAGACGGAGTCCACCAGGCGGCCGTCCTCGCTGAAGAGGCCCTCGCCCCGGGTGGCCTCCACCGCGGCGGTGGTGCTGGCGGCCTCACCGGTGCGGCCCCGGTAGACGGCGCAGTGTTGCTCCGAGCACAGGAGGTAGGGGTCCGCCAGGTGCTTGATGCCCACCTTTGCCAGCACCTCGCCGCGCGCGGTGACGGCCTGGGCCTTGAGCGCCTCCGAGTGGGCGCGGGCGAAGATTTCCGCGGGGACCAGGCCCTTGAGCAGGTCCTCCAGGGGAACGACGTTCACCACCGCCAGTTGGCCCGAACGGTCCACGACGAGCTGGAGCGCGCCTCGGAAGGTGCGGTCCTCGAAGCCGTGGAAGTCGTAGCCCACGCCGTATTCGACCTGGCGCACGTCGAAGCCCGCCCCGTCGGGCGTCTCCGCGTCCAGCCGGTCCTGGGCCATGCCCACGACGACGCCCGCCTCGTCGCGCACCTCCAGGATGGCCTTGGAGGGCGTGCGCACCTCTTCAAAGAGCGTCGTCTGGACGCCGTGGCTGCGCAGCAGCTCTGCCTGCTTGCGGCCGGCGGCCTCGGGCGTGAGGACCTCGTCCACCAGCAGCTGGGTGCGCCGGTTGTCGATGACCTTGCCGGCGATGCCGTAGACGGAGCCCAGGACCTGGGCTCGGACCGCGAGCCCCTTCTCACGCCATGACTCCAGCGCCGCCTGGAGCCCCGCGCGGTCGGCCATGCGGAACTCAGCCAGTTGCACGCGCGCGGACAGCACCGCCGGGCTCCCCTGCGTCACCCGGACCGTCCAGCGCGTGCCCGCGGCCGCGTCGAGCATCTTCTCGTCGGGCCCTCCGAAGCGCAGGCGCATCCGGCCTCGCGGAGAGAAGGTGACCTCGGTCCGGCCCTCCATCAGGCGCACGGGGACGCGAGGCTCACCCCCACGGAAGTCCAGGCGCTTGAGGTCTCCCGGCGTGGGAATCCCCTGCGCCAGCGGGTCCTCGAGCGGCGGTGGCTCCGTGCCCGGTGACGGTGCCTCGTGGCCGTCGGGCGCGGCAGCCGGTGCGCTGCCGGTCGCGCCGGACGACGCTCCGGGCGTGCCCACGGTTTCCGGTCCGGGAGCCGATGCGTCCGCGCCGGTCGCGCCCGCTTCGCCGTCCTGGGGGGCTGGCGTGGTCTCCTCGGACGATGACACGACGGCCGGCCCGGTCGCGGATGCACGGGGACTTTCAGCCGCGGGTTTCGAGGCCACGCAGGCGGAGAGCAGGACGGCGGCGAGAAGCTGTGTGACGGCGTGGCGCACGGGGGGCGACACCGTACTGTCGCACCTCCACGCTGTCACGGACCGTTCGTCGTGCGCCCGCCGGGCAGGCTGGCTGATGCGTGTCGGGACTCGAGGGGATGAATAGCGCACAGGGCTTCCGGCGTTGCCCCTGCTCATGAAAATCCGACACGGCAACTGCCTGAAGGTGACGTTCCTGGCCACGGGCCTGCTCCTGCTGAGCTCGGCGGCCTGCTCGGGCTCCGACAGTGAAGGGCTGCCCGTGCCCGTTCAGACGCTGGCCCCTCGCCCCGTGCCCACGCCCGCGTCTGGGCCGGCGGAGTCGCCCACGGCCACTCGAACCTTCGCCACGCGTCCGCCCGTCGGCGTGCAGGCGGTGGCGGGGACTCCGGTGGCCGCGCTGCCGGACCACACGGACCACGTGAACATCGAGGACCCTTCGCCCCAGCCGGCCGTCAACGCCACGGCGATGGTCGTCGCCGCGGAGGCGCCCGTCTACACCCGTGAGTGGGTGGTGAGCACGTCGGGCAACGACGCCGGGGACGGCAGCGCCGCGCAGCCGCTGCGCACGCTCAACAAGGCCATCGGCCTGGCGAGCCCGGGTGAGCTCATCCGTGTCATGCCCGGCACCTACGCGGAGCGCGTCATCATCGGTGACAACGCGAAGCCGGGCGCGGCCGACGCGAAAATCACGCTCCAGGGCGAGGGCAGCCCGCGCATCGTCCTGGGCCCCGGCGAGCACGGGCTGGTGCAGGTTCGCCAGCCGCATTGGATCATCGACGGCTTCGAAATCGACATGGAGGGCCAGACGCCCTTCGCCGTGACGTTCGAGGGCGACGTGACGGGCTCGATGCTCGTCAACTCGGACCTGCACGGCGGCACGGGCGGCGGTGCGGTGACGACGTTCAACAACGCCACCGGGCCCATCATCGAGAACAACCACATCCACGACTTCGTGAAGACCACCGACAACGAGGACTCGCACGGCGTCGTGGTGCAGCCCACGTCGCGCGACGTCACCGTGCGCAACAACGACATCCACGACAACTCCGGTGACTCCGTGCAGTGCCTGGGGCCCGAGGGCTTCAGCAACCTGCCGCCCGCGGAGAACCTGCTGGTGGAGAACAACCACTTCTACGGCAACCGCGAGAACGCCGTGGACATCAAGACGTGCTACGGGGTGACCATCCGCAACAACCGGATGCACCACTTCCTCCCGACCTCCACGGCGCGGGGGGACGTCGTCGTCATCCACTACTCCGCGAGCAACGTGCTGGTGGAGGACAACGAAATCTACGACGGCGCGAAGGGCATCGCGGTGGGCGGCACCCGGGACGGCGCCGCGCCCACCGGCGTCGTCATCCGCCGTAATCGCGTGTACGACATGACCGAGGCCGGAGGCGGGGAGGGCACGGGCATCCGCCTGGAGAACTCGAAGGGCACCCGGGTGGTGAACAACACCGTCACCCGCGCGGCCACGGCGCTCATCATCGGCCACGGCACCGGCGGTCCCACCCAGTCCCCGGTGGTGCAGAACAACATCTTCGCGGAAGCCCCCATCGCGGTGAGCATGGGCCCGATGGCCCCGGGGATGAAGATGGGCAACAACCTCTTCCCAGCGGGCGCCCAGTTCAAGAAGGACGGCAAGCCCGTGGACCTCACGGCCTACCAGTCCTCCTCGGGAGACACCACCTCACGCCTCGGCTCGGCGGACCTCGGGGCGGCGTTCGCGCCGGGGCCCATGGCGCTGGACTCGGGCGCCGACATCGGCATCCCGTTCTGCGGTGGGGGGCCGGACATCGGCGCGGTGGAGCTCGGCTGCTGACCCGTCCACTCCGCCCCTGAAAAGGACAAGGCCCGATGCGGAGTGACTTCCGCACCGGGCCTTGTGTCTTTGAGGCGCCACCCGGATTCGAACCGGGGAATGAAGGTTTTGCAGACCTTTGCCTTACCACTTGGCTATGGCGCCGAGACGATGGGGTCGGCTTTATACGCAGCCCGCCACCGCGCGGTCAAGGATGCAACAGCTGCCTGCGGTGCATGCGTCCCGTTACCATGCCGTTACCAGAAGGTTCCACCCCGGGTGTGCGTGTGCACGGACACCCGACAGGACGAGGTGCTCGAAAGATGCTTCACGGCCAAGGGCTGTACCTGGAGGAGCATGACGCGTTTCGTCGCACCGTACGTGCGGTGGTGGAGAAGGAGATTCTTCCCTTCGTGAAGGAGTGGGAGGACCGGGAGGAGTTCCCCCGGGAGCTCTTCACCCGCTTTGGCGAGCTGGGCTTCCTCGGCCTGAAGTATCCGGTGGAGTACGGGGGCTCGGCGGCGGGGGAGTTGTATGAGGCGGTGTTGCTGGAGGAGCTGGGGCGCTGCGGCTCGGGCGGTGTGTCCGCGGGGCTGGGGGCCCAGTTCACCATCTCCACGGGACCCCTCCATCAGTTCGGCACGGACGCGCAGAAGCACCGCTGGCTGGCCCCCGCCATCCGGGGCGAGAAGATTGGCGCGCTGGGCATCACCGAACCGGACGCGGGCTCGGACGTGGCGGGGCTGCGCACCACCGCCCGGCGTGAGGGCGACAGCTACGTCCTCAATGGCTCCAAGACGTACATCACCAACGGCGTGCGCGCGGACTTCGTGGTGCTGGCGGTGAAGACGGATCCGTCCGCGGGTCACAAGGGCCTGTCCATGGTGGTGGTGGAGAAGGGCACGCCGGGCTTCTCCGTGGGGCGCAAGCTGGACAAGCTCGGCTGGCGCGCCTCGGACACCGCGGAGCTGTTCTTCGAGGACTGCCGCGTGCCCGCGGAGAACCTGCTCGGCGTGGAAGGGCAGGGCTTCGCGCAGATCATGGGCAACTTCCAGTGGGAGCGTCTGTCGCTCGCGTTGGGCGCGGTGGGCGCCATGGAGGACATGCTGGAGACGGTGCTGGCGCACGTGAAGTCACGGCGTGCCTTCGGCCAGTCGCTCCACCAGTTCCAGGTGGTGCGCCACAAGCTGGCGGAGCTCTTCACCGCGCGCGAGTCCGCGCGTCAGCTCACCTACCACGCGCTGCGCCTGCACGTGGCCGGCGAGTGGGCGGTGGCGCAGACGTCCATGGCGAAGAAGGTGGCCACCGAGACGTGCTGCCGCGTGGCGGATGAGTGTCTCCAGCTCCATGGCGGCGCGGGCTACATGATGGAGTACGACATCCAGCGCCACTGGCGTGACGCGCGGCTGGGGCCCATCGGCGGCGGCACCAGTGAGGTGATGAACGAAATCATCGCCAAGCAGCTCGGCCTGTAGGGCGGGGGCGCGGTGCGGCACGGCGCCTCGCCTGTCACGTGGAGGGCAGGCGGGGGAGCGGCGTGGGAAGAGGCCCTGGGCGCTCCGGGTTACTCGAAGAGACCCCGCGGAGGTCACCGTGGAGCCCATCATCGTCTGTGCCGAGCTTTACATGCGTCTGGGGGATGACGAAGTGCTCGTCCTCGACTGTCGCGACGCTGCCGATTGGGAGCGTTATGACCTGCACATCCCAGGCGCCTTGCGGATGACGTCCGCGGAAATCGCCCGCGACCATCACATGCTCCCGGATGACGAACTCATCGTCTTGTGTGGCTGCTCGCCGGACGGAAGGGACACGCGCCGTGTCTGCCGGCTGCTCCGGATGAAGGGCCGCGAGGCCGTCTGTCTCGACGGCGGACTGCTCGCATGGGTCACAGGTGGCTTCCCCACGGAGCGGCACACCCGGGCGCCCGTCGCAGCGATGCCCCACTGAGCACCAGGGTGGGTGCGGTGCGTCGTCAAACGGTGTTATGGAGCGGCGACATCCTCCTCTGGAGACGGGAGAAACGCCCCCATGGCCAGGCTTCGCGCGGCCCTCATCGGTGCCACTGGACTCGCCGGACAGCAATTCATCGCCGCCCTGAAGAATCACCCCTCCATCGAGCTGACGGGGCTCGCGGCCTCGCCTCGCTCGGCGGGCAAGACGTATGCGGAGGCGCTGAAAACGGCGAGCGGCATGACGGCCTGGTTCGTCCCGGAGCCGCTGCCCGCCGAACTCGCCGGCATGAAGGTGGTGGCCGGTGACGCGCTCGAGGCCAAGGACTACGACCTGGTCTTCTCCGCCGTGGAGGCGGACGTGGCGCGCGAGCTGGAGCCTCGGTTGGCGAAGGACATCCCGGTCTTCTCCGCCGCCAGCGCGTTCCGATACGAAGAAGACGTCCCGTTGCTGATTCCCCCCGTCAACGCCGCGCACGCGCCCCTCATCCGGGAGCAGCAGCGCCGGCGTGGCTGGAAGGGCTTCATCGTCCCCATCCCCAACTGCACCACCACCGGCCTGGCGGTGACGCTGGCGCCGCTGGTGGAGCGCTTCGGGGTGAAGGCGGTGCTGATGACCAGCCTCCAGGCCATGTCCGGCGCCGGCCGCTCGCCGGGCGTCATCGGCATGGACATCCTCGACAACGTCATCCCCTATATTCCCAAGGAGGAGCACAAGGTCGAGGTGGAGACGAAGAAGATTCTCGGCGCGCTGCGTCCAGCGGGGGACGGCCTCACGCCGCATGACGTTCGGGTGTCCTGCACCTGCACCCGCGTGGCGGTGATGGAGGGCCACACCGAGTCCGTCTTCGTCTCATTGGACAAGAAGGCGACTGTGGCCGAAGTGACCCAGGCCCTGCGGGAGTGGAAGGGCGCCGAGCTGGCTCGGAACCTGCCGTCCGCCGCACCGCGCTGGATTGAGGTGCTGGACGATCCCTTCCGACCCCAGCCCCGTTTGGACCGGGACACCCATGGCGGTATGGCCACCACCGTCGGACGCATCCGCGAGGATGGCGTCCTGGAGAACGGCTTCAAGTACGTGCTGGTGTCGCACAACACCAAGATGGGAGCCGCGCGAGGCGCCATCCTCGTGGCCGAGCTGCTGTTGGCCCAGGGCTTGGTGGGCTGAGCCCCGCTACCGGCGAAGGGGTGGCACAGATTCAGGGTGCCATCGTCAGCTCGAACCACTACTCTGCGCGCCCACGGACGCGCCTGGTTTCAACCGAGAGGAGACTTTTCAATGGCCTACGTCGTTGCCGACCCTTGCATCAAGTGCAAGTACACCGACTGTGTCGAGGTGTGCCCAGTCAACTGCTTTTACGAGGGTGCCAACTTCCTGGTCATCCACCCGGATGAGTGTATCGACTGCGGCGCTTGCGAGCCGGTGTGCCCCACCAAGGCCATCTTCCCGGAGACGGAGCTCCCGGAGCAGTGGAAGGAATACAAGGCGCTGAACGCCGACCTGTCCACCAAGTGGCCCAACATCGCGGAGAAGAAGTCCGCGCTGCCCGAGGCCGAGGAGTTCAAGTCGAAGGACGGCAAGCGCTCCCTGCTGGATCCGGCGCCGGGCTCGTAGTCCACGGACCGTCGCGTGTCCCGGAAGGCCCTTTCGCCCGACGGCGAGAGGGCCTTCTCCGTTGCGGGGGGGAACTACTCCGCGCGCAGGGAGCTCAGCTTCAACCCGCGCGATTCCAGCGCGTCGCGCAGCCGGCTCAGGTCCTCGGCCGCCACAGGGCGGTGCCGGCCCTGGATGCGCAGCGACACTTCGCGCGGGCCCGTGCGTTCGACCTCCACCGTGGCGTCCAGGTGCCCGCGCAGGCTCATGCTGAGCGCGGGCCGCTGGGACTTCACGAACACTTCGATGCGCTCGATGAGCGCCATCGCGGCCTCGGCGCGTGCGGCGGGGTTCACCTCCTCGGCCGGAGCGTTCGCGCCTCCCGCGCTCGCCGTCACCGCCGGGGCGTTCTCCGAGCCACTTGGCTCCTGAAGAGACCTCTTTTCATCCGGAGGCGGTGGCCCGGGAGCCGGCCGTGCTTCGGGCTGGACTGGAAGGGCGGTGCGCAGGTCCTTCGACAGCTCGCGGGCGATGAGGTCGTGGAGCCGGTGTTCGGTGCGCTCCTGGCCCAGGGCCTGGGACTCACTCCGGACGGTGCCCAGCCGCTGGACTTCGACATTCATCGCCTGCCGCTTGAGTCCCAGGCTCTCGGGGCTGGAGACAGCGCCGCGCTGGGCGGTGAGCACGGGCCCCGCGGCCCGGGCCAGCAGGGTGGGCGTGGGGCCCGTGCGCGCGGCGCTTCGGGGGCTCAGTCCCAAGCGTTGGGGCCTGGGTGGGGTGCTGCGTGCGTCCGCTTCGTCGAGCGCCTTCTTGAAGCGCTCTTCGTCGGCGGATGACTTCGTCTGTCCGGAGCCGCTGGTGGGCTCGCGACTGTCGACCTTCATGGCATCCCTCGTGCGGTGGGCGCGGGGAGCAGAGCAGGGGGCGTGCCAGCCCTTGGATATTGAAGCGCCTCAGCCCGACCCCCGGAAAGCGGTACCGCCGGGTGGACGGGGGTCCAGGCGTGGGATGCGCGTCAGCGTTGCTTGCCGAAGGCGCCGGGCTGCATGGGCGCAAGTCCGGTCAGGTCGTTGACGGCCAGGGGGCACGAGGCCACGGCGGCCGGGTCCGCCAGGGAGGGCGTCTTCGTCCAGTCCCGCTCGGGGAAGAGCAGCGCGTCGCGCAGCTCGATGGACGTCAGGCCCTTCTTGTACTCCCAGAAGCGGCCCCGCACGAGGACGCGGGAGCCCTTGAGCAGCTTGTTGAGGTCCGTGTACTGCGTGTCCTGCAGCTTCGCGGTGATCTCCACGCGCGGGCGCTTGGGCGCCTTGCCGAAGTTGAACTCGAAGCGCTCCGTCGTCGGCGCCTCGGGCTCCACCCACAAGAGCCGGGCCAGCATGTAGGGGGCCTCTGGCTCCTCGTCCTTCTTCAGGCGCTTCTTCTTCGGCTTCTCGAGCTTGACGTCCACCAGCTCCAGCGCGCCGAAGGCGACCTCGTGGTCCAGGTAGTTCTCGCGGAAGAGGGCCTCGGCGGTGGATGCGCCCACGGACGTGGCACGTTGGACTTCCTGGGCGTAGCGCTCACGCAGGGCGGGCAGGGTGACCAGGAAGCTGTCCAGGGGCTGCACGCCATTGGCGAGGAAGCGAAGCCGCCCTATGTCGATGGCCGGGTAATAGGGCGCCAGGGCTTGCGCCGTCACCAGCCACTCCTGGGGCAGTTTCCGGTCGATGAGCACGCGCCGCACCATGGCGACGAGGAAGGCGTTGCCAGGAAACCGCTGGTTGACGAGCTGGGTGTTGAGGGCGTTGACCAGCACCGGGTCCAGCATGAAGTTCTCATCACGCTTGTGCAGCAGCACACCGGTTTCACCCATCAGCGTCAGCATGGCCCCGAGCACCTGGGCGCAGCCGGCATCCTGGGTCCCCTGCTTGAGCCCCTGGTTCAGCTTCGACCGGGCGAAGCGCTTGTCCAGGTCCTCCTCACGGAAGACGGGGGCCTGACCATTGCCGAAGAACAGCTCTGGCTGGGCGGTGGCGGGCATGGCCGACAGGGCCAGGGCGAGTGCGAGCAGTCGGTTGAAGCGCATGGCGCCTTGCAGCCTACCACGGCGCACGGACCCACCGTGTGGCCCGCCCGTGGCGGCAGGCGGGCGTGCCACAGGGCGCAACCCCGGCGTTCCACGGTGCTTTTTCCGCCTGTTGACCTCGCGGGCTTTTGTGTACCTTGCCCGCGACATGGCCTCTCCCACGGATACTTCCGCGCCCGTCACCATCACTCAGATTCAGAGTGAGGCGGAGCTCATGCAGGCGCTCGCCATCCGCGAGGTGGTGTTCATCGAGGAACAGGCGGTTCCCGAAGGCATCGAGCGCGACGCCGAGGACGCGCACGCCTACCACGTCATCGCCAACCAGGGCGGCCATGCCATCGGCACGGGGCGCCTGGTGATGCTGGCGCAGCCTCCGGCGAACCAGGAAGGCACGTGGGGTCAGATTGGCCGCATGGCCGTCCTCCAGGCGCATCGCAAGGCGCGCGTGGGCTCCATGTTGCTGACGTCCCTCGAGGAAGAGGCGCGTCGGCGTGGCGTCAACGGCATCATGCTGCATGCCCAGCTCTACGCGCTGGAGTTCTACAAGAAGCACGGCTACCTGCCGGTCGGCGGCGTCTTCGAGGAAGCCGGCATGGAGCACCTGGAGATGCACAAGCGCTTCTGAGGTGGCCTCAACGGCGCGGTGGCCGGGGGGCAGGCGGCTGGGCATGCCGCGGATCCTCGGGCCACGAGTGCCGGGGGTACTTGCGGCACAGCTCCTTGCGGATGGCGGGGTAGTGCCGCTCCCAGAAGCCCGCGAGGTCGGTCGTCACCTGGACCGCGCGCATGTTCGGCGCCAGCAGGTGCAGCACCAGCGGGACGCGCCCCGCGCAGACGTTGGGCCCCTGCGCCATGCCGAAGAAGTCCTGGAGTCGCGACTCGACCCAGGGCGGCTTGCCCGGCTCGTAGTGGACCTTGACGCCGCGGCCTCCGGGCAGCGTCACCCGTTCCGGCGCATGCGTGGCCAGCAGCCGCTGCTGCTCGGAGGTGAGACGTGCGTAGAGCGCGTCCAGCAGGGACACCCCTTCCAGGTCCTTGAAGCTGCGCGCGTCCGAGCACAGCGACGCCAGCGCATCGCGCAGGAAGGTGTCGTCAACGGTGGGGAACTTTGCCTCGGGGAAGGCCTCGCCCAGCAGGGCCACGCGGGTGCGCCACTGCTCCAGGGCCTCCGGATCCGCGAACTTGCCAGGCCCCGCGGCCAGCGCGGCTTCCACGAGCACGCGCGCGGTGGCTTCCGAGGCGGGCGCGGGCGTGCGGGTCTCCTCCAGGACGAGGTTGCCGTAGGCCAAGCGGGTGAGCCGCTCCACCCGTCGGGCCTCGGCGTTCCACTGGAGGGTGTCCACCTCCTCCAGCGTGTCCGGGTAGAGGTCGAGCAGCCATTCCGGCTCCACGGCGCTGGCGAGCCGTACCACGGCGCCCTTGCCAGGGCGTTCTTCGGCGTCGGCGGCCACCATGAGGTCGGCGTCCTGGACCACGCTCACGTCTGACAGCGTGGCCGTCCCTCCTCCGAACATCAGCAGCTCGGGCGCACGGGGCCGGCGCCGCCGGGCGACGCGGTCGGGGTAGCCGGCGAGCACGCTGAGCATCAGCGCTTGCTCCACGTCCTCGGGCCGCTGGGGCCGGGTGCCCTGTCCACGCACCGCGCGCCGCATCTGCTTCTGGACCCGATCCACGGACTGCACGGCGCCGGCCTCCAGGGAGAGGGAGTGCATGCGGCCCGACGCGAAGTTCGCGCGCTCGGCTTCGCGGAAGCGCTCGAACAGCTCCAGCAGGTCGGACGGCCCGCTGACGACGGCGGCCGGACGTCCTCCCTGGCCCAGGTTGGCGCGGGCCTCGCGGCGGATGTCGCGTTCCCCCATGAGGGCGGCGAGCACGGCGGCTTCGGCGCCCACGCCTCGGCGCTCCCCCTCGACGATGATGCGCGCCTGACGGGGGTGGACGGGGAAGCGCAGGAGCCGTTCGCCCACCTCCGTGACGGTGCCGGCGGGGTCGACCGCGCCCAGTCGGCGGAGCAGCGTCTCCGCGGCGTCCAGGGACGCAGCCGGGGGCGGCTCGAAGAAGGGGAAGGCGGCCAGGTTGGTGATGCCGGATGCGCGCAGGGAGAGGACGGTTTCGGCCAGGTCCGTGCGGCGAATCTCCGGGGCGTCCTGCTCCGGGCGGCCGTCGAAGTCGTGCTGCGTGTAGAGGCGCAGGCAGTGGCCCGCGCGCGTACGGCCCGCGCGGCCGGCGCGCTGGATGGCGGAGGCGCGGCTGACCTTGGACAGCTTGAGGGTGGGCAGGCCCGACCAGGGGGAGTGGGAGGCGACGCGCGCGAGCCCGGAGTCGATGACCACCGCCACGCCGTCGATGGTGACGGACGTCTCCGCGACGTTGGTGGAGAGGATGATCTTCCGCCGCGAGCTGCGCCGCACGGCGCGGTCCTGCTCGGCAGGGGACAGGTCGCCGTGGAGGGGGAGCACGTCGGTGCCGTGGCGTTCGGCGAACTCGGCGCATGCGTCGCGTGCGCGGCGGATTTCGCCGGCGCCGGGGAGGAAGACGAGCACGTCGCCATCCACGCCTTGGGTGAAGAGCCGCTTGATGCCGGAGAGCACCTGTTGGTCCAGGTGTCGGTCATCGGGCGCGGGCAGGTACTCCACGCTCACGTCGAAGCGCCGACCCTCGGAGCGGAGCGAGGGGCACCCGCCGAGGTACGCCCGGATGGGCTCCGCCTCCAGCGTCGCGGACATGACGACGACCTTGAGGTCGGGGCGCGCCGTCTCCTGGAGGCGCCGAAGCAGGGCCAGGGAGATGTCCGCGGACAGGTGCCGCTCGTGGAACTCGTCGAGCACGACGATGCCCACGTCGCGAAGCTTCGGGTCGGAGAGCAACCGGCGGCCGAGGACGCCTTCGGTGACGAAGGACAGCCGCGTCTTCGCGCTGCGCACGTCCTCGAAGCGGACCTGGTAGCCCACGGACTCGCCCACGCGCTCGCCCAACTCCTCGGACACGCGCTGGGCGGCGAGCCGCGTGGGAAGCCGACGTGGCTGGAGGACGATGATTTCCTTCCCCTGACCGAGCCCGGCCTCCAGGAGCGCGCGAGGCACGCGCGTCGTCTTTCCTGCGCCAGGAGGCGCTTCCAGGACGAGCGACCGCGCGCCACGCAGCGTGGAGACGATGTCCGGCAACAGGGGATCGATGGGAAGCGCGACGTCCGCCATGGCCCGGTGTCCTTTAAGGCGTGTCCGCGTCGGGAGTCGGTGGGGCGGACTGAGAGGAAGCCTTCTTCTTCCGGATGCGAGGCGCCTGTGCCTCACCCGAGGCCGGAGGTTCGGTGGCCTCGGTCGCGGCAGGCTCCGCTGCATCGGTCTTCTTGCGACCCCGTCGCGCGCCGCGTGGCGCGGTAGAGGATGCCTCGTTGCGGGCTTGCGCGGCGGCCTCGTCGGTATTCGCGGGCCGGCTGTCGTTCGTCACCGCTCCATCCGTGGCATGAGGGGACGCATCGCCCCCGTCGGCCCGGGCCGCATTGTCCACGGCGGCCTTGTCCGCGAGTTCCGCGCCCTCGGCAGCAGCTTCCGGCTGGGCGACAGCGCCATCGTGCGACTCAGAAGCAGCGCTCGCGGAGGCCACGCCGGTCTCGGTCGTGGAGGACAAGCCCTCGTCCTTCAGGTCGGCGCCGCCGAGCGGGCCCAAGTCGCCACCGTTGTCCGAGCGTTCTGCGCCCGAGTCCTGGAGCCCCTCCGGGCCGGCTGCGCTGGCGGACGAGTCGCCACCCTCCGCCGCCGTGTCGCCGCGAGCGGTCGAAGGTGCCACGGAAGCAGGGCTTGCGATGTCGCCCCCTGCATCCAGTGCCGCGACCTCGGCGAGTTCCGCCTCGGTGGGCTCCATGGAGTCGGTCGGCTCATCGAAGCCAGCCAGCGCGTCGTCGGAGAGCGTCAGCCCCCGTCCCGCGCGGCGCTTGGGCTTGAGGTTCAGCCCGGCGGCCTCATAGACGGTGGGGGCGGGCACGAGCGCGGCTTCGGCCAGCAGCCGCGCCTGTCGAAGGGACTGCTCGAGCTTCCGGCCCATCGACACCAGCTCCTCGCGGAGAAGGCTCTCCTGTTCCAGCGTCAGGGGCGACGGCTCATGGCTGGAGCGCCACGCGGTATGGGCGGTCAGCACCTGCTCCATGACGGGCCGCACGAGCGCGAAGTCATCCCGGGCGAAGATGCGCGTCACATAAGCGCTCTTCGTGCGCCGCTCGTAGGACGCCGCGTACTCGAGGACGGCCTCGCGGGGCGCGCGCCGCAGTTGCGGGAACTTCAGGTGGGGGAAGAGGGCCTCGATGACGGGCGCGCGGCTGCTTGCGGTGAAGGTGATGCCGGCGAGCAGCTTCTCCAGCACGTCCACCCACAGGCCCTGCTGGTGGAACGCATACTCCTCGCGAGCCTCTTCCAGTTCGGGGAGGTCCTTCACGCGGTCGAGCACGCCCTCGGTGGGCGCGCGTGCGGTGCGCACCAACTCCAGCGCGGTGGTCAGCCAGCCCTTTTCGGCGTCGAGGCCGGGCCGGCCGGTGAGCATTTCCCCCGCCGTGGCGAGGCGTGCCTCGAAGGCTTCGGCGAAGCGGATGAGCTCGTACGATTCGAGCGTGGACGACATGCGGCGGCTCCTCGGAAGGGCGGCGGGAGATAGCACACCCGGCGCCGAGCACCGAGCGGACGGGCAGGGGACTCAGCGCCCGCCGAGCAGAATCTCCAGGGCCTGGGGATGCGAGAAGTCAGGAAAGGCGACCGTAGCCCCTGCGTCGAGGAGGGCCTGCACGGAGAAGGTTCCGGTCCCCACGCCGATGCACTCGGCGCCGACGCCCTGGGCCGCATGGACGTCCTTGGGCGTATCGCCGATGACGACGACCCGGCATTCCTCCACGGGGACGCCCAGCTTCGCGGCGCCGGCCTTGGCGCCGCAGCGAATCAGCTCGGTGCGGTCCTCGTTGTCGCAGCCGAAGCCGCCGAAGTCGAACTGGTCGTAGATGCTCACGCGTTCCAGCTTCACGCGGGCGCCCTCACGGACGTTGCCAGTGCCCAGTCCCACGGCGAACCCGGACCGCGACCGGGCCTCCTTCACGGCCTCGCGCATGCCCGGGAAGACGAGGTATCGCTGGTCATCCACCTTGTGGACCTCTTCGGCGAGGTGGGCGACGTAGGCGTCGATGACCGCGTCGATGGCGGCGGCCGAGTCCTCCACGCCGATGATGTGCATCGCCTTGCGGACGATGGCCCGGTCGGTCATGCCGGACATTGGGAACGAGTCGCACGCGTCCCGCCGCCCGTGCAGCTTCTCGAAAGCGGCTTCCATGGAGCGGCGCCCCGCGCCGCCAGTGGTGACCAGGGTTCCATCGATATCGAAGAGGAGGACGGTGGGACGCATGGCTCCCATCTAATGGAAGCCCCGGGCCGACGCGAGCCCGGAGTCAGGCGGACCGTGTCCCCTCATGGCTCGACGAGCGTGAGTCCACGCTGGAGTGCCTCGCGGACGAGGGCGCGCTCCTCGATGGGGAGCCGGTCCTCCAGCGCCTGCCGGGCCTGCTGCCCGCCCAGGCGTCCGAGCGCCACGGCCACAGCTTCCCGGACCTGTGACTCCGGATCCTTCAACCGGGTGATGAGCGTGGGAATGGCGTCCAGCCCAAGACACCGGCGCAGGGCGTCCGCCGCGCTGGCACGTACCTCGGCCGGGGCCTTGGCGTCCTCGAGCACGTCGCGGATGGTCGCCGCGCCGCCTGATGGATCCACCAGCGCCAGGGAGGACACGGCGAGCGTCCGCCGCGCGGTAGGGGTGCCCTTGTCCACGACGAGCGCCGACAGGACAGGCGCCGCTCCCGGCCCCAGGCGCTTCCATGCATCATCTGGTGGGGTGCCAGTCCGCGTCGTCGCATCGAGAAGTGCGACCACCTGGGCATGGACGTCGGCGCCAGGCGAAGGCGCGTTGGTAACGAGGGCTGGCTCCGAACTGGCGGAAGCACTCATACGGGCCAGTCCACCGGATCCCGCGAGCAAGAAGCCTCCGAGCACCACGGGGCGCCAGGCGAGATGGCGGAGGGACCACGAGGAAACGGCGCCAGGACGTGGGGGGAGGGTGGTCGCCATGAGGGCTTCCCGGACAGAAGAGGGACGTCTCCAATTTATACGTCATTGGTGCCGCGACGGGATGCGAAGGCCGTTATGGTCGGCGCGACATGGCCGGACGGGTCCTCTTCTTCCTACAGCACGCCACGTACGAGCCGGCCTTCCAGGCCGCCACCATGGGAATCACCGCCGCCGCCATGGGCGACGAGGTGTACTTCGTCTTCGCCTTCGATGCGCTGCGCCAGCTCGTGGGGGGCGCCTACGGCCAGCCGTCGAGTGCGCGCGAGCACGAGGAGTTCGCACGCGCGGAGTCACTCGGGGTGTTGGCGCCGCCGGACATGCTGGCGGAAGCGCGCACGCTGGGCGCCAGGCTGATCGCCTGCGACACCACAGTCCGCATCTGCGGCTACGAACCGGAGTCGCTCGAGGGCACCCTGGATGAAGTGATGGGGATGGCCTCGATTTGGCGACTGACCGCGGGTGCACGGGTGCTCACCCTGTAGTCGGTGGGCTTGAGCCCTACGTACGCCGCTTTTGGCCGCCCAGGTATCGCTCTGGCTGTAACGTCGCAGTGGCATCCAAACGGCGAGGAATCAGGCCGCCGATGCTGTAGCGCCCGAGGGGAATGACGCGATAACCTGTCGCCACGCCGTACCCCCTTTGGAGAACCCGGCCGCGCGGGAAGTCCCGCGTCCCCCAGTAGCAGAAGGAATTCATTGCCTATGCGCTCCAAGCTGCCCCTCCTGAGTGCACTCTCCGTCGGCGCCATCGTCCTGGCCTGTCAGACGTACGACTTCGAGCCGGTGGAGCCGCTCGCCATCGCGCAGACGACGGTGGAGGAGGTCATCAACGCCCGTCGGAGCAAGCCCAACATCATGCTGTTGGTGGATACCTCTGCATCGATGACGGATCCCGTGAACCCTTCGGATCCTGCCTGCATGGTGGACTACCAAGGTTCCCGGACTCTTTGCGGCCGCGAGGTGCCGTGTAATGTCGACGTCTGCCCCACGCGCTGGACGGAGTTGCAGGCAGCCGTTCCGCAGTTTCTTGAGTCCAGTGGGCAGTTCGTGCGCTTCGCGCTGACGACCTACCCGGAGACGCGCGGAGGAACCGCGGTTGTCGACGCGTGCCGTGAAGCAACCCAGAGCGCGCTGTTGAAGGGGCTGCCAGATCAGGAGGACGATGCGTCCCTTCTCGCGCATGCCAGTGAAATCAACGACCTCCTTCAGGGCATCCCTAATAGCGGTGAGGGGCGGCCGCTCGGTGGTACGCCGACGAGCGGCAGCCTGAGTTTCGTGGGCGGGCTGCCTGGGCTTCAGGATCCAGACCGGGAAAACTTCGTCATCCTGCTGACGGACGGTCTTCCGAACTGCAACGCGAATAACGCCAACACTGGGGCCAACCCCGACCTCTGTAAGTGCACCATCGATAACAACGGCTGTTACGGCGCTTACGATAAGCGTGGGTGCTTGGACTCCGATGCCTCCGTCGCTGCGGTGCAG
Source organism: Myxococcus virescens (assembly GCF_900101905.1). Lineage (NCBI taxonomy): Bacteria > Pseudomonadati > Myxococcota > Myxococcia > Myxococcales > Myxococcaceae > Myxococcus > Myxococcus virescens. The sequence continues at coordinate 227,482 of NZ_FNAJ01000012.1, forward strand.
GCGCTGAAGGAGAAGGAGATCTCGACTATTGTGATTGGCTTCGGTGCTGAGACCGCGTCGGGCGAGGGCCCAGCGGTGCTGGAGGCGATGGCTCGGGCGGGCGGCTTCGAGCGGACGTGTGACGCGGCGCGCCCGTGCGGCGAGGGTGACACGTGCAATCCGACCACGGGTCTGTGCAACCGCTCCTTCTTCCAGGCCGGGAACCAGAGTGAGCTTGCGCGCGCGCTGGAGGACATCAGCCGGGCGGTCGTCCAGGAGGAGCCTTGCCTGATTCCGCTGGATGGCCCCCAGCGCCCGACCGACCCCAAGCTGCTCGTCGTCTACGTGGAAGGGGAGCGGACCCCCTCAAGCGACAGCACGTGGACGCTGGATGACCGGGGCGTGCTCTTCACGGGCCAGACCTGTGAGCGCATCCTGGCCTCCACCCCGGAGGCGCCCGTGAAGATTGAAGTGCGGGCCATCCGTCAGCGTTAGTCCAGCGGTTCGCGGGGCGGCTTTACCCGGCGAGGGGCGGGGATTATAGGTCCCTCTCTCCCCGGAACGGCCGCCCCGCTCATGAAAGCCACGATCCTCTCGCGCTCCGCTTCCATCCCGTCCACTCGGCGACTTGTCGAGGTGGCGCGCGCAAGAGGGCACCGGGTGCGGGTCCTCAACCCACTCCGCGTGCAGATGCACCTCGATGGGCGCAGCGCCACGCTCTACTACGGCCGCAAGAAGCTGGCGCCCACGGACGTCGTCCTCCCTCGCATCGCCCAGTCCATCAGCAACTATGGCCTGGCCGTGGTGAATCAGTTCGGCCTGGCGCGGGTCTCGCTCGTCAACCACGCGCAGGCCATCGCGCAGTCGCGCAACAAGATGCGCTCGCTGCAATTGCTCTCGGCGCACGGCATCGACATTCCGTCGACAGTGATGGCGCGCGACGCGGCTCACCTCAAGGAGATGGTGGGCTTGCTGGGCGGCGTGCCCGTCCTCGTCAAACTGCTGCAAGGGCAGGAGAAGCACGGCGTCATGGTGTGCGAGAGCCTCCAGTCGCTGGAGGCCGCGCTCGAGGCCGTCCTGGGGCTAGGGCACAACCTCGTGATGCAGGAGTACGTGAAGAGCACGGGCATCGATGTCCGCGTGCTCGTTGTGGGGGGGCACGCAGTGGCCGCGGTTCGTCGCCGCCCGCGCCCGGGGCGCCTGGCGCACACCCTCATCAAGGGGGCCCGGCTGGAGGCGCACGAGCTGTCACCCGCCCAGCGAGCCACCGCGGAGAAGGCCACCCGGCTCATCGGGCTCGAAGTGGCGGCGGTGGACCTGCTCGACGTGCAGGGCCAACCCAAGGTCTTCGAGGTGAACAGCTCCCCCGCGCTTCCTGAAATGGAGGCGGTGACGGGCGTGGACCTGGCCTCGCTCATCATCATCCGCGCGGAAGCGCTCGTGGCGGGGGAGCCGCCCGTGTCCATGCCGGACCTGTCGCCTCCGTCGGCCCTGCCTGCGTCATCCGAGCCCGCCCAGCACCCCGTGGACCGGAAGGGCACGGGACGCCGCGCTCGGACCGGCGAAGGCGGCGCGTGAAGAGAAAGACGGCCCCCGCTGTCTCAAGCGTGATACGCACCCATCGTTTCCAGGAGACGCCCATGCTTCGTCGCCAACGCCTTTCCTCCCTCGCCGCCCTGCTGGCGGCAGTGACCTGCTCCGCGCCCGTACTGGCCGCGGATGTGGATCCGGCCTCGCTGTATGAGGTCTCCACCGAGGGGACCTCGACCCAGGTCAAGGCGGGAGAGAAGGGGACCTTCGTCCTCGCCATCAAGACGAAGGCGGGCGCCCATGTCTCCGACGAGGCGCCGTTGAAGCTTGAGGTGAAGGGGAGCCAGTTGACTCCAGCCAAGGAGAAGCTGGTCCTGGCGGACTCCGTGGCGAAGAAGGCCGAGGGGCAAGCCTTCGCGGACCCTCGCTTCGAGGTCCCCTTCACGACGGCCGCCGCGGGCAAGGGCTCCGTGGACGCGAAGCTCGTCTTCTTCATCTGCACGGAGAAGATCTGCGCACGTCAGCAGAAGACCTTCTCCCTTCCTGTCGAGGTCCTCTGAGTGTCCATGCGTGAGCGTTCTTCCAAGGGCGGCCGCGGTGAGCGCGGGAGCGAAGAATCCCCCCTGCGCGCCAGCCGGGGCGAGCGCGGAGGCGGCGAAGCCTCCCGTTTCGTCTACGGGGTGAACCCTGTCCTGGCGGCCCTTCGGGCCCGTCCGGACGAGGTGGAGCGCTTGTTCCTGGTGGAGGGGCAGCTCGGCGCTCGAGCGGCGGGAGAGCTGCTCAGCCGGGCTCGCGAGTTCGGCATTCGCGTGGAGAAGGTGACGCGCGAGCGCCTGGGCACGCTGGCGGAGGGCGGCGTTCACCAGGGCGTGGTGGTCGAGCTGCGCGGCTTCAAGTACGCGGAGCTGGAGGACCTCCTGGAGGCCGCGAAGGCACTGGGACAGCCTCCCCTGGTGGTCGTGCTGGACGGAATCCAGGACCCGCACAACCTGGGAGCCATCATCCGCTCCGCGGATGCGCTGGGGGCCCACGGCGTGGTGATTGCCAAGGACCGGGCGGTGCAGGTGACGGGCACCGTGGCCAAGGCGTCCGCCGGGGCCGTGGAGCACAGCCGCATCGCGCGGGTGGTGAACATCTCCCGGGCCCTGGAGGAACTGAAGGAAGCCGGCCTGTGGGTCGCCGCGGCTGACGTGGACGCGAAGGAGCCCATGTGGAGCGCCCGGCTCGATGGGCCGTTGGCGCTCGTCGTGGGGGCGGAGGGGGCAGGCGTCCGGGACGGGGTGCTCAAGCACTGCGACTTCCGCCTCCGGATTCCGATGGCGGGACAGGTCGGTTCATTGAATGCATCCGTTTCGGCCGGCATTCTGCTATACGAGGTCGCCCGCCAGCGGGGCACCGTCTCCGGCCGGTAGCTGAAGTTTGGGATCAATCTCCTTGACTTGGGCGAACGGGAATTCTAGAAGGGCGCCCCTCTCAGGGCGGTGACGGGTGGTTGACGGAGCCGCTGGGGCGGGGTAGGGCGGCAGTCGCAGTACCGGATGAGTGCCGGTGTAGCTCAGCTGGTAGAGCAACTGATTTGTAATCAGTAGGTCGCGGGTTCAAATCCCGCCGCCGGCCAGGTTGGACGGGGCCGCGGATGAGGGCCCGGGATGTAGTAGGACAAGTGAATATCTGGAGGGATACCCAAGCGGCCAAAGGGAGCAGACTGTAAATCTGCCGGCTCTACGCCTTCGATGGTTCGAATCCATCTCCCTCCACTCGGCAATTGCGGGAATAGCTCAGTTGGTAGAGCGTCAGCCTTCCAAGCTGAATGTCGTGGGTTCGAATCCCATTTCCCGCTCCAAATGTTGTAGTCACAGCATCGCCAAGCCCTGATAGCTCAGTTGGCAGAGCGCATCCTTGGTAAGGATGAGGTCACCAGTTCAATCCTGGTTCAGGGCTCCATTTATTTTTGAGGAGTGTCATGGCCAAGGAGAAGTTCGAGCGTAACAAGCCCCACGTGAACATCGGCACGATCGGACACGTGGACCACGGCAAGACGTCGCTGACGGCCGCCATCACCAAGGTGCTGGCGAAGACGGGCGGCGCCACGTTCCTGGCGTACGACCTGATTGACAAGGCGCCGGAGGAGCGTGAGCGCGGCATCACGATTTCCACCTCGCACGTGGAGTACCAGACGACGAACCGGCACTACGCCCACGTCGACTGTCCGGGCCACGCCGACTACGTGAAGAACATGATCACGGGCGCGGCGCAGATGGACGGCGCCATCCTGGTGGTGTCGGCGGCGGACGGCCCGATGCCGCAGACGCGTGAGCACATCCTGCTGGCGCGCCAGGTCGGCGTTCCGTACATCGTGGTCTTCCTGAACAAGGTGGACATGCTGGACGACCCCGAGCTGCGCGAGCTCGTGGAGATGGAAGTCCGCGACCTGCT